>NZ_QOZX01000027.1:0-24491 GCF_008368895.1 Bacillus sp. BB081 | reverse complement strand
TAAAATACTATATTCAATGTTTCCAGAACCGGCCTCATATGAAAACTATGTACCAAAAGATTGGAGTGGTACATATGAAGATTTCACTGAATTCATACCTACATCAGAGAAATATTGGATAGATAAGTTTAATAATAATCTACTTTTACTATAATTTAAGTAAGACAAGAGTAATGATAGTATAAGAATTTATTACCTTAATAGAGCTTATGAGATTAATAGGGAAGTAAATAGAGTCACTAAGGCCAGAAATAAAGGAGTGTATTAATTTAAATAGATGGCCTCTTCATGTGAAGCCGACTTTATTTTATTCATATACATTTTAATCACAAGGCGTATTAATATATGTTCCAAACTTTACGCGTAGGGTTTCCTACGCTATTTATTTTGCTCATTGAGGTCAATCTTTCCTGTCCTTCCCCTCTTCTACTTTTACCGACGATACTATTCTATATCAAAACGTATTTCACATAAAACGAGAAATCATTATTTACCATATTGCCCTTAGTTACGGAAACAATTATACTAGATGTAATCAGAATAAATAATCTGAATATTCTTAGAATTAAAGATGAAATCTTTACTTCCCGCAATTAGATGGATACATACTATTTCCCACTAAATAGATTAGCAAACGATAATAAAATTAGGAGGATTACGATGCACCAGCTTGATTCATTACATCCCATTATAGAAAAAATAATTAACAATATTGAAAAGTTAATGGTCGGAAAACGAAAAGAAACGATCTTAGCTTTGACAGCGCTCTTAGCTGAAGGTCATGTACTATTAGAAGATGTGCCTGGCGTTGGGAAAACAATGTTAGTACGTGCACTTTCTAAATCAATTGATGCTGATTACAAGCGCATTCAATTTACACCTGATTTACTGCCGTCAGATGTAACTGGAGTTTCTATTTATAATCCGAAAGAGCTCCAATTTGAGTTCAAGCCTGGACCAATCATGGGGAATTTTATACTTGCTGATGAAATTAATCGTACATCTCCAAAAACACAATCTGCCTTACTTGAAAGTATGGAAGAAGGCAATATTACAATAGATGGCATGACAAGACCGTTACCAAAACCGTTCTTTGTAATGGCTACACAAAATCCGGTCGAATATGAGGGAACATATCCTTTACCAGAAGCACAGCTCGATCGTTTCTTATTGAAACTAAAAATGGGATATCCTACACCAGAAGAAGAGTTTGAAATTTTAAACAGGATGGAAAAAACAAATCCCCTCTCCCATTTACAAGCTATTACAACAATAGAAGAATTACTTTATTTACAACAGAGCGTACGGGAAATAAGCATGGACAAAGCAATCAAGCATTACATTGTAAAGCTTGTTAGTCAGACTCGTTCTTATAGTTCTATACAGCTTGGTGCAAGTCCGCGTGGCTCGATTGCTTTAATGAAAGCTTCACAAGCTTATGCATTCATCCATGGCAGAAATTATGTTATTCCCGACGATGTTAAATTTTTAGCTCCCTACGTGTTAGCTCACAGACTCATTCTAAAAATGGAGGCAAAATTTGAAGGAATAACAGGAGAACAAGTTATCGCAAAAATCGTTGCGCGAACTACCGTACCTACTCAAAGGAAGATGAACCTTTAATGAAACGGATACTACGAGCACTCTATCATTTTATTAAGTTATCACTCATTCCGTTATGCCTAGTCTTAACATTTGTATACGCTATGCTTCAAGGAGGATTTGTAAGTTGGTTTTTGTTTTACAGTGCGATTCCTATTGGCCTTTATTCACTATTGCTTCCCTTCTTTGCTTTACGGAACGCCGAGGTAAAACGAAGAACAAATCAAGACGAATATGTAGCAGGAGAACCATTTTTAAGCACGATTACAATAAAAAGAAGTTTTCCATTTCCCTTACTTTATTTAATTATAGAAGATGAACTGCCATTACAATTCACAAATTGTAAACAAACGAAAGTAAATAAGGCAATACTCTTTCCAGGATTGAAACGAAATATTTCGTTTCAATATGCAATTGACACAATCCCTAGAGGAGAGCACTCTTTTTCAAGCGTACGTGTCAAAACTGGCGATCTATTCGGTATGATGGAGAAAGAAGTAACTTTTTCAGTTCCAGATACATTTTTAGTCTACCCTCAGTATGTAGATATAACATATCGACAAATGGAAAATCATTTCGAACAAGGAGCACTTTCAGCAAATAGAAATTTAGTAAAAGATTCTACCATTTCTGTCGGTGTGAGAGACTATAAACCTGGTGACCGCTTTTCATGGATTGATTGGAAAGCAACTGCACGAACAAACAACATTATGACGAAAGAGTTTGAACAACAGCGTAGCCATAATATTATGATATTCATGGACAGAACTGAGTCCCCTCTATTCGAATCAGTCGTCACATTTACTGCCTCTATTGTCAGGTCTGTCTTGAAGCAAAATTCACCGGCGTCATTCGTATCTGTCGGAAAAGAACGAACTTTTTTCCCTTTAGACAATGGGGATAGTCAGTTACATCAAATCTTTTGTCATTTAGCGAAAGTACAAGCAGATAGTGTATTCCCGCTCTCCCGGAGTGTAGAAATGGAATTAAGAAAAATTTATGAGCCCGTCACGATTATACTCGTGACAAGCGATCTTTCTCCCGATATTCAAAAGGCGGCTGACTTTGCTGCTATAAAAAATAGAAAATTAATGGTGTTTGTCGTGAAAGAAAAAGCAAATCAACTCTCACATCGAGAACTAAGTATTCTAGAAACTCTACAAAAACGAAAAATATTTGTAAATGTGGTTTATGGAAACCAGTATACAAACGTGTTTTTTGAGGTGAGCAAATGATAACATTACAAGCAAAAAAACAATTGGATATGACTAGATTTTTCATGCATGCATGCGCATTTCTACTTTTACTAGAATGGCTAAGGCCCCTCATAGGTATTACAAACGTAGATAGATTAGATATTTTTGTAATATTTATAGGGATTTGCTTCACTCTCTCTTTTTTTCAAGCAAGATGGCAGATTCCAATAAAGATCGTCACGATTTTATTCATCATTCATTTCCTATATTATAAAAACGCCTTTATAAATCCATCTTGGCTAATGAAATTTTTTACTGATATTTCTCGAAATTCCTCCTTGTTATTTCAGGGGAATTTGCTAGATGTTTCTCCAGTTTTTCCAACACTTTTATTTTTTTTATCCTTTTGGGTTTTGAGTGCTTTCATCTCGTTTTGGATGATTCATAAAAAACGTGGGTTGTTATTTCTTATATTGACTATTATTTATATCACCATTTTTCATAACTTACATTTATACAATGCAAACTACGCTATTATTCGTACTGTTGTCATCGGCTTTTTTATGCTTAGTCTTCTTCGCATAGAACGAATAAAAGAGATGGAACACCTACAAAATTTTGCTAGAGAAATCTCAAAATTACTTAGACCTCTTACAATATTTATTGTATTGTCAGCAACGATCGCATACTTCGCTCCAAAATTTGGCCCTCAATGGCCAAACCCAATGGATTTTTTAAAATTCAACACATCCGAAGCAAGTAAAAAACAAGAAGTTTCTAAAATTGGGTATGGTTTAGATGATTCGCGATTAGGCGGTCCTTTTAAGGCAGATCCGACAATTGTTTTCACAGCACAAACGCAAAACAAACAATATTGGAGAGTCGAAACGAAAGATTTTTATACAGGAAAAGGCTGGGAAGTTTCTGAAAATCAAAAAAAGGTTTCTTTTAAAAATAAAAACGACGTCGTGAGCTGGTACGAACAAAATACAAAAACGGAGGCCACTGAGGCAACAATCACCATGCAAAAAAGTTATCCTCACCTTACCTATCCAGCAGGATTAGTATCTGTCGAGGCTTCATCTAATGTATCATACAGTGTTGACCCCTTTTCAGAAAAAATCTATACGATGCACGGAGACTCCTCTACTACTTTAAATTCATATAAAGTAACGTATGAGATCCCGGAGTTTTCCATAGAAAAATTGAAAGCTGTAAACACGAATGAAGGCCAAGAAACAAATCCTTATTTCATGACAAAGTACACGCAACTTCCCGAATCATTACCGCAGCGAGTAAGAGACTTAGCTGTTAATCTAACAAATGATAAAGACAACCGATATGATAAAGTATTAGCTATTGAAAACTACTTCACCGACCATTCTTTCGTATATGAAACAATGAATGTGTCGTTCCCTGCCAAAAACCAAGATTATGTAGATCAATTCCTTTTCGATACAAAAAGCGGCTACTGTAATAATTTCTCGACGTCTATGATTGTGTTACTTCGTTCTGCTGGGATTCCTGCTCGATGGGTAAAAGGTTATACAGAAGGAACTCTTGATAACACACTAGTTGGTGCAGAAGGTGAGGATGTATATAAAATCGCGAACGATAACGCACACTCTTGGGTCGAAGTATATTTCCCAGGATACGGATGGATTCCATTCGAACCAACAAAAGGATTTACTAATCCCTATACTTTTACAAATAATACTCCTGCTCTTACTTTACAAAATAGAGAAGAAACAAATTCTCAAAACGAGCAAATACGCCAGCGGAACAATGAAGCAAAGCTCAAAAATTTAATAGACGATACAGAAGAAACTACTACTAAAAAGAGTACAAATTCTAAAAATGAATTTTCCTGGTGGTACGTATTCATCTCTACGATACCGATTAGTATTATAGGATACATTCTCTTCACCACTAGAATGAAGTGGATTACATTTTTTATTATTCTTTTCTATAAATATCGAAAAGACGATGCTGTTTATACAAAAGCTTACGATGCACTTTTAAAACAATTTGCGAGAATTGGTATACGACGAGGAGAAAGTCAAACATTCCGAGAATATGCTCTCCATATCGATACACTTTACAACTCGACTGATATGCAACAACTTACTTTCAGTTATGAGAATGCTATGTATCAAAAAGGACAGGCCGCAGCAGAATGGAAGAAATCCGTACACTTATGGGAAGTGCTTATGAAAAAAGCAGCTTCTCCGCCAAAATCAAATGACTTCCATTCAGTGATTTAATCTTGATAATGTGAGTTGAAAGAAAACGCCTCAAAGAACAATGTAGTTCTTTGAGGCGTTTTTTAATAAAGTGAAATTCCTAGTTATTCCCCAAGTACCTTCTCAATCTCAACCTCTAAATCTACCGGCTTCGTCTGCGGCGCAAAACGCCCTACTACTTTCCCGTCTTTTCCGATTAGAAACTTAGTAAAGTTCCATTTCACTGCTTTCATACCGAGTAAACCTGGTGCTTGTTCTGTCATGTATGTATACAGAGGATGAGCCTTATCACCTTTCACATCAACCTTTGCAAACATCGGGAAATTTACACCGTAGTTTAACTCACAAAAACTAGTAATATCTGCTTCTGTACCTGGTTCTTGTCCTCCGAATTGGTTACAAGGGAAACCGAGTATTTCTAGTCCTTGGTCTTTATATTTATCATATACTTCTTGTAATCCTTTATATTGCGGTGTAAAACCACACTTGCTAGCTACATTTACAATAAGAAGTGCTTTTCCTTCGTAATCTTTTAACGATTTATCTTCTCCTGTTATCGTTTTAGCTGAAAAATCATAAACTGTCATTGTCCTTGCCCCTCTCTTCACTATCATTCTATGTTTATACTATACTACATTCATGAATATACAGCTCTTATTACGTACCTACCCCCATATGATAGCGCTTTATTCCCGTTCGAAAATTCGACACAGACTACTAGACTTTTATGATGGAAAGTTTTACAATTGAATTGTGAACAAAATGTGACAGTTTATATTCCATTATAAAAGAAAAGGATGGTGTTCATTATGAAAACTGCACAACATGAAACGATTTCAAATCGCGAGTTTTATTTCGTACTATATATGATGTTATTGTATGTGATTGGCTGGGTAATCGATGTAAATGGTTTATTTTTAAGCTCCTACTTTAATTTAGCAGGAGAGATTATGCTTCCAATCGTTGGTGGCATAGTTGGACTGTTCGTTATGTCTATCAATAAAGAACAAATGAAATAACAACACTTTAAAAAGGCAGAAGACGAGCTTTCGTTTTCTGCCTTTTTCTATTTTAGCGTATAATAGAAACATACAGTAACTAAGGAGTGGTAACGATGAAAAAAGTAGAGCAGTTATCTTCACACCTATATCTTATTGATGATTTTGATTTACAACATAATGAACGAACTGGTACGTACGTTTTATTAGGTGACGATATTACTTTAATTGAAACCTGTGCAGCCCCTTCTCTTCCGTATATTTTAAACGGCTTACAACAATTACATATTGATTTAAACGATGTAAAAAACATTATCGTTACACATGTTCATTTAGATCACGCCGGGGCTGCTGGTTTAATGATGGAAAAGTGTCCAAACGCTACTTTATATGTGCATTCTCGCGGTGCTCGTCATATGATTGATCCAACAAAACTTATTTTAGGCGCAAAAGCTGTATACAAAGAAGATTTCGATAAACTATTTGATCCAATTCTTCCTATTGAAGAAGAACGTGTTCGTATTGTACAACATGGTGATACGTTAAAAATTGCCGAAGACCTTACACTTACTTTTTACGATACACCGGGGCATGCTAAGCACCATATTAGCATTCACGATTCATTAACAAACGGCATTTTTACTGGCGATACAATCGGAATTTATTATAGAGAACTCGCAGACCTTGGTGTAGAACTATATTTACCATCAACGTCCCCTTCACAATTCCAACCAGATGCGATGATTGCTTCTAAAAATCATATTCAAAGTATGAATGTAGATTCTATTTATTTCGGTCATTACGGTGCATCCTCCAATGTTACAGAAGTATATAACCAAATGGAACATTGGCTACCTATTTTCGTTCATACTGGAAAAGAGGTCTTTGAACAGTATAATGATTTCGACGAAGCGACTAAAGCTTTACAAACTGTATTAATGGATAAGATCTCTTCTCACCTTACAAAGTTACATGTTCCATCAGATCATTCCGTTTACAACATTTTACATCTAGATATAGAAATTAGTGCGATGGGCATTATAGATTATTTCACGAAGCAAGAAAAAGCAAACTCCACTATTAAATAACCGTAAAAGAAGAGATATACAACAGTCGTTGTTGTATATCTCTTTTTTCTTTGAATATATTTTGAGTAAAGGATGGTGGAATGCAATGCAAAAAGTGATGCTATACCTCTGCTTCACATTATTTATCGTCTTATTATTATTTGTCGGAGTGAAAATTCAATTTTATTTAGATACAGATGCGCAGGTGAACTTTAACGTATATCCAAGATTATTCTACTTTACACTCTTCCCTCTTATCGTTGGCATTTTATTACGATTCCTTCAATCCATTAATCGCGAAACGAGTAAACAAATCTGGCGCTTTCAACCGGATAAATTTATCGCGATTACGTTGCCGACGCTATTCATTTCCTTTTCTCCAGCTCTACTCTTTTCACCAGTTGGTGCGTACCTACCATATTTAGCTAATATTATTCTTATAAATACAACTTTTGTTACGATAATTAGTTTAATAGCTGGTTATTCACTATTAGATTGTTTTATACAAAAAGACAATGCAAATATGAAAAAATATAATTGAATATTCTATTGAATCGTGCAAGTCAAGGATTTTACTGTCTTGGCTTGTTGTTAGAATAATTGCATTTAGCAAACAGTGCGACAGAACCAAATAATCAATTTTTAAGTGTCGTTGGTTACGGTGGTTTATTTATAAGTGCGATATTACTTGTAAGAGTCGCTATTCATGCGGTAAGGAAATTTAAATAATAATAAAACGAGTATACAATCACATAGATTTTATACTCGTTTTTTATTGTTTACAAATTCAATATGTACTAGGAAATTTATGTTAAACTAAAGAAAATCGTTTACTAATTCAAATGACACTTCAAATAAGGGAGAATTATTATGTATAGACTTTTTGGATTCTCGTGTCTAATGTTTCTCGCAAGTATATGTTCTTTCTTTATTTTAAGAGGGCCTAATGCAAATTTAACTTTAATTATTGCGATTCTAGCTATACTTTCATTACTCGGTATTCTTTTTGCAATCGCATCAAAGAATTGGTTATTCGGAATAGTTGGTACGGCATTAAATGGCGTAATATTAGTAGTTGTATACTTCCTATTGCTAGCAAAAGGAATAGGTGGCTAATATATTTACGTTTCAATAAGAAAAGCTCAAAGCTAAAGCTATGAGCTTTTTTACTTATTTCACCTTTTCATCTACATATTCCATAAACTGCTCTGCTTTAATAAATCTTTCTTTGTACGCTTCAGGTACTTCTTCTATTGTTATCCCCCCACTCGATTTCGTTTTTACTAAAACGGTTTGATATGACATTAATGCTTCCATATATTGTTCATACTCTTCAGGAGTTAATACCTCTTTACTAGACTTATGGCCATTTAATTTATCAAAATACGGATGAAGCTCCATTACCACCTTTTTCAATTCCTCTTTTTTAGCCGGTAATAATTGATCATAATCAATATTACCGTTCGAATCTCCGTACGTAAGTTTTGCATTTGTTAATTTTTTTAGTTCTTTTGTAAACTCTTCATATTCCTTCGTACCCATTTCATCTTTCGCCTCTGATAATTTTGCACTAAAACGCATATACGCCTCTAATGTCATCGTTCCGGCATGTTTTTTTAAATTCTCGAAAGATCCGTATATACCATCCGCCATAATAGATTGATACGCAAAACCAGTCGTCGGGATTAAAAGAGCTGCTGCAAGTACTCCTGCGATAAGGCGTTTCTTCCTCTTACTCCGCCCGTGCTTCATTTTTATTTGTACGATTACTTTTTCTTTTAAATCCGGCGGGGCAACAATACCCTTTGCTTCTTCTTGTATAGATTCCCTAACTCTACAATCTAAACTCATTTCACATTCCCTACCTCTCCTAAAAAGATTTCTTCTACTTGCTCTTTTTGACGTAGTTTCTTTAATGCCGAATGAATTCTAGATTTCACAGTACCAATTGGAATATGTAATATTTGTGCTACTTCTTCTTGTGAATAATCATGTAAGTATCTTAAGATAATAACTTGTTTCAATTTATAAGGTAATTTATGAATGAGTTCAATTAGTTTTTGGTTTGATATTTTACTTACAACATCGTTAGAAAAATCAATTTGCACTGACTTTCTTTGCTCTTCTGCTTTTTTTATAATTCGTAGTCGCATCCACCTCTTTCTTCTATAAGAATGAATTTGTTTAATCGCAATCCCAATTAGCCAAGGGCGAAATGGCTTCTCGCTATCATATTTACGAAGCGATTCATATAGCTGTATGTATACTTCTTGAACGACATCATCTACATCCGTTTTATCTTCAATTAAAAAATGTGCTGTTTTATATACTTCTTGAATCGTTACATCATACAATTCGCTATACGCTTCTTTATTGCCTGATAAAGTTAATTGAATTAAATGTGCGTAATCTATTTCACCCTTCATATTCCAGCCCTCCTTTGTCTTACACTATATATTGGCAAGTAATTCATATTTCGTTCGATTTTTTCGAAAAGTTTTTTATATAAATTAATATAATGATTCACTGAGTTCATAAGCTTCACTTATAACCACACATAACTATTATATAATTTTCCAATTTCTGATAAAGATTTAAAATAATTTATATAGTCAAATTTAGGAGGATATATAATGAAAGCTATCGTTGTAACGTCATTCGGTGGTCCTGAAGTGATGAAATATATAGATGTGGATGTGCCAGTTATTTCAGACAATCAAGTTTTGATTCGTGTTGTTGCTACTAGTATAAATTTCGCCGATATTAAATCCCGTTATGGAAAAAAAGGAAATACAGCACTACCTTTTATACCAGGGATAGATGCCGCTGGTATTGTAGAACGTGTCGGTTCTCAAGTGAAAAATATTTATCCTGGACAACGTGTCATTGCTTTTCCTCAAAATGGATCTTACGCAGAATACGTTGTCGCAAACGAAAACCTTACTTTCGTTTTACCTGATAACGTCGATTTTCAAACTGCAGCTGCTTGTCCGATTGTATCTTTTACAAGCTATAATTTACTCGCAAATGTTGCAAGGCTTCAACAAGGTGAGTCTGTACTCATTCATGCAGCGGCTGGTGGAATTGGTACGACAGCAATTCCACTTGCTAAACTATTAGGGGCTGGAACAATTATCGGTACTGTTGGAAATGAAGCGAAAAGTAAAATCGCTTTAGACGCTGGAGCTGATTATGTTATATGTCATCAAGATGTAGATTTTGTAGAGAAAGTCAATGAGCTGACAAACGGTGAAGGGGTTGATGTAATTTTAGATTCTATTTCTGGAACGGTTTCGGAAATAAGTTTAAAATGCCTTGCTTATTACGGTCGCCTCGTTCATTTCGGAAATGCAAGCGGTGAAATTGGTTACTTTCAAACGAAAGATTTACACGCAAGTTGCCGCTCTATACTCGGTTTTAGCTTTGGTACTACACGAAAAAAACGTCCTGAACTACTCCAAGAAACTGCAAATGAAGTTTTCCGTTATTTACGTGATGGCCGTCTGAAAATGAAAGCTGCGAAATCTTTTCCACTTCAAGATGCAGGGAAAGCACATGAATGGGTCGAAAGTAGAAAAAGTACAGGGAAAGTAATACTAACTGTTCAGTCCCCTTCCTGAAATGAATACTTGAAACCGAGGTGTCATTCATGGGATCACGAATTATGCATGCTATTATCGCTAACAGGATTGCCGAGAAATTATCTATTCAAGATAAAACTTCTTTTATACTTGGAGGTGTGGCCCCTGATGCTGTGCATTCAAAGATAGAAAAAGTCACCTCACATTTTTACGCCGGCTCAACGAAAGACTATACGAGACGAATTGATTATGGATCATTTATTCATAAATATAAAGATTATATGGAGTCCCCTTTTCTCCTAGGCTATTGCACCCACCTCATTGCCGATGATAATTGGCTAAGCGGCTTTTTTCTACCTTGGCTTAAAAACAGAATTGAAAATGACGAAACTATCGCGCCTATGTACTACAACGACTTTAAATTATTGAACGCAAAATTACTTTATCATTACGATAAAGAACAACGGCTCTTCTCTCTTCTCAATCAAGAAGCTCACATTATAGATATTGAAGAGGTTTCTAAAGAAAACGTTTTAGCTTTTCGAAAGTATCTTTTTGAAGATATGTTGTATCCAGAGCAACATTTACATGAAAACTTGCAAGTATTTACGTTCGATCAAATCGTTGGTTATATTGAAACAGCTATTGAAAAAGGGACATTTTTTATTAAACAACTCTCTAATGAAAAATCCACTTCAAACATGTAATCCCCCTCAATATATTTGAGGGGGATTTTCACATAGCAATATTATTATTTGTTCTTTTCCATAACCGCAAAATAATTCCCTTCACTATCAGCAAAGTTAAACACTTTACCAGAAGGCATAGTTACCATTTCTCCAACAGTAACATTTTTATTTTTTAAATCTGTATATAATTGATCAAGATTTTCTGAGAAGAACATTAAAGATGGTGTACCAAGATTTAATTCTGGGCTCATCTTAGAAATAACTTCTTTATTATGTAATATAATGCTCGTTTCTGCACCGCTATTCGGAGCAATTTCAATCCATCTCATTCCTTGCTTGTTATCTTCCTCTGCTACTACATGAAACCCTACCTTTTCCGTCCAAAAATTTACTGCCTCATCTTGATTATTTACATATAACATAATTTGTCCGACTTTATGAATCATTTCATTTCCCCCTAATGTTTTTTATATTCTATGTAGGTTTCTACAGCTGCTATCGTTATTCCTTTTAAGTTGGTATGTACTTCTTTGCAAAATTTATCGACTGACTCATCCCATCCAGTTCGTCAAAATAATCATTTCTTTCAATCATGTTATATCCGTCGAATCCAATTTCATCTAATACTTTGAAGAATATATCGAAATCCACTTCACCATTTCCTACTGCTACTTCTATATACTTACTTGAACGATCGCTTTTCACTTCTTTACAATCTTTAATATGAGTTTGTACTATATAATCTTTTAATAGTAATAAACTTTCTTCCGGATTTTCATTTACATCACTTATTAAATTTGCTGGGTCAAAGTTAACAGCTAGTCCTTTCGAGTTTGCAGTTTCTAAAAATTGTTTTAATACTATTGTTTTTTCAGATCCCGTCTCAATAGCAAAGACTCCCCCAAATTTGAATGCCAATTCCCCTATCTCATAACAAACCCGTACCATTTTATCATAGCACTCACTTTTTTCATCATCTGGAACTTTCCCAATATGAGCTGTTATTATCTTTGCTCCCAGCTCCAAACCTCTGTCAGTAATATATTTAATCTGATCTATTGCACTGTCAGCTTCTGTTCCTAAAATTCCATTTTCTCCAAAACTAATTGCTAATGATGGAATCTTTATTCCATTAAAAGATAAGCTTTTCTTTAAAGCATTCCACTCTACCATTGGAATATTAGCTAAGTTGAAGTTATTATTCATAGCATATAATTGAATATATTCTAAATCCCATTCCCTTGCTTTTTGTATTCCTTCGTTTACTTCAATATATTTCGTATTCAAAAACATCCCTAATTTCCTATCCATATATGTACCTTCTTTTTATTATTTCGCATCAGTTTAATATTCGACTTTCTTTATATTACTTCCTTGTACATATGTTGATTTAAAAAGTGATAATAGATACATTTTAATAAACATTAATAAAACTCCTTGTATTATTCAATTGCAAATAAAAAAGACGTAACTACAAATAGTTACGTCTCCCTAATTATTTATCTAGGCTTTTTCTTCCCAGTAAATGCTGGTTTCTTTTTCTTTGGTGCTTTCGGTTTCGTTTCTACGAATGATCCATTGAACATTTCTTGCTTTGTAAATACGATGCCTAGTTTTTTAGCAAATTGAAGTAATTTACGCTCTTCTTGTTGTGTTACAAGAGAAACGACAGTTCCTTCTTTACCCATACGTCCTGTACGTCCTGAGCGGTGAATATATTGGTCTACTGTGTCTGGTAACTCCAAGTGGATTACATGTGTTAAATCATCGATATCAATACCGCGTGCTGCAATATCAGTAGCAAGTAGAATTTCTAATTTCCCGCCGCGGAAAGCACGCATCGTTGCTTCACGCTCTTGCTTACTTGCCTCTGCATGAAGAGCTGCTGCTTTCATTTTACGGAATTGCAATTTCTGTGTAATTTCATCTAAACGGAATGGGTCATTTAAGAAAGCAACTGCTTTTACATCGCCCATATGCATAATTCTTCTTACGTAATCATTTTTTTCGCGTCGCTCACAAATGATATACGTATGCTCAACTAAGCTTTTTGACTCTGCACGTGTTATACGTACTAATTGTGGTTCAACTGCTAAATCACGTGCAGCATCTTCTGCCGCTTTTGTAATTGTCGCCGAGAAGAATACTAATTGACGATCTCGCATTGTAGATTTAATTACATCTTGTACTGCGCCCATCATCTTTTGTTTTACAATTTGATCAAACTCATCAAATACAATCGTTTTCACTTCATGCATCTTTAGCTTTTTCATTCGAATTAATTCTAAAATACGTCCTGGTGAACCGACAATTACTCTCGGATGTTTCTTTAATTTTTCAACTTGGCGCTTAATATCTGCACCACCAATTAAAGATGCCCCTGAAATTTCAGTCCCTGCTGTAAACTTTTGAACCTCTTCGTGAATTTGCATTACAAGCTCACGTGTTGGCGCTAAAACAACAACTTGTGGTTGTTTTACTTCAGGATTAATTTTATGTAAAAGGGGTAATAAGTACGCTAATGTTTTTCCTGTTCCAGTTGGAGATTCAGCTATAACGTCTTGTCCTTCTAAAATAGTTGGAATCGCTTGTTTTTGAATTTCAGTTAATTCTTTAAAACCAGCCTTCTCCCAAGCTTGTTGTAAAAATGGTTGCATATCTTTTATCATTTGTTTTTCTCCTTTATCTCTATTTTTGAAGAAAATGTTGTATTGTTCGCACCGTTTCTATCATGTGTGAAATAACAGCTATTAAATCATCAACATGGTCTTCTGTAATCGCTTTTTGAAATAGAACCTCTACCTTATTATGATATGAAATCGCTTGCTTATTATATTCGTATGAAATTTTCTGCGTAATCATTCTTTCTTTTCCCCATATAGAATGCATGAAAGTTTCAATTTCTTCACACACTACCTCTGGCTTTTCTATCGGGAATGAAAATGCTAACTTCATTTCACAACCTGGTGTAAATTGTGGTACTTCCAATATTTCACCAGACAAGTTCTTTGCATCCACAGATAATGAAAATGTTGCTTCTACTAGTGGTTCGAACGGCTCTGTTAATTGAAATGAAATATGGTATATACGACTTAATGAGGCAAGGTCCATCATATCTTTTCGATCTGTTACAAGAATATCTCCATGTAAATCAAAATCATAAACAGCACCTTCTACGATTACTTTTAAATTATCAAAAGCAGTTGGATCAAACATAATTTCCTCCAAAAAACAGGCGCCTTTCGATGGAAAGGCGCCACTTGATGTATATATAGTTTACAGATAAACGAGATGAATTACAACCTTTTAGAATAAACCTACTGCTTTTCCATCTTCATTTACATCCATTTGTAGTGCTGCTGGCTGTTTTGGAAGGCCTGGCATTGTTAACATTGTTCCTGTTAACGCAACGATAAACCCTGCACCAATAGATGGTTTTAGCTCACGAATTGTAACGATAAAGTCAGATGGACGACCTAATTTTGTTGCATCGTCAGAAAGAGAGTATTGTGTTTTCGCCATACAAATTGGTAGGTTACTCCAACCTTCTCCTTCATATTGAGCTAATTGCTTACGTGCTTTCGGAGCAAATTCAATATCTTTTGCACCGTACACCTTTTGAGCAATTGTACGAATTTTTTCTTCTAATGGTAATTCTAATTCATAAAGTGGTGCGTAGTTGTTTTCACCTTTTTCAATTTCTTTTAACACTTTCTCAGCAAGGTCAACTCCGCCTTGGCCGCCCTTCTCCCAAACTTCTGTTAAGGATACTGCATAGCCACGCTCATTGCACCACTCTTGTAAGTAAGCAACTTCTGCATCTGTATCTGTAATAAATTTATTAATTGCAATTACGAAAGGCACACCGAAGCTTTGAATTGTTTCAACATGCTTCTGTAAGTTTTCCATACCTTTTGCTAATGCATCTAGATTTTCTTCTTTTAATTGATCTTTTGCTACGCCGCCATGCATTTTAAGCGCACGAATAGTCGCAACAATAACAACTGCTTCTGGTTTAATACCAGCTGCACGAGCTTTAATATCTAAAAACTTCTCTGCACCTAAATCAGCACCAAATCCAGCTTCTGTAATAACATAATCACCTAATTTTGCGGCCATTGTTGTAGCGATAACACTGTTACAACCGTGAGCGATATTCGCAAATGGTCCACCGTGAATGATAGCTGGTGTATTTTCTAACGTTTGTACTAAGTTTGGTTTTAATGCATCTTTTAATAATAATGTTAACGCACCTTCTACACCTAAATCTTTAACCGTTACAGGTTGATTTGCAAAGTTATAAGCAACTACAATGCGAGATAGACGCGCTTTTAAATCTTGAATATCTGTTGCAAGGCAGAATACGGCCATAATTTCAGATGCTACTGTAATATCGAAACCGTCTTCACGTGGTACACCTTGAACTGGTCCACCAAGACCAATTACTACGTTACGTAGGGCACGATCATTTAAGTCAACACAGCGTTTCCAGACGATTTTACGCGTATCAATTCCAAGTGTGTTTCCTTGTTGGATATGATTATCAATAAACGCCGCTAACGCGTTATTGGCAGTTGTGATCGCATGAATATCTCCAGTAAAGTGAAGGTTAATGTCTTCCATAGGTACAACCTGTGAAAAACCACCACCTGCTGCCCCGCCTTTTAGCCCCATCGTTGGTCCAAGAGATGGTTCGCGAAGTGCAATTACTGTTTTCTTACCAATTTTATTAAAAGCTTGACCTAAACCAACTGTTACTGTTGATTTACCTTCTCCAGCTGGAGTTGGGTTAATCGCTGTTACTAAAACAACTTTACCGTCTTTCTCATCCTGTAAGCGCTTAAAAATGTCAAGAGATAACTTACCTTTATAATGCCCGTATGGCTCTAATTCATCTTCTAAAATATTTAATTCAGCTGCAATTTCTTGAATTTTCTTCATACTCGCTTCTTGCGCGATTTCAATATCGGATTTAACTGTTGTAGTAGTTGTCATATACCCTAGTCCCCCTTTAATTGGTTCTGATGATATTGTATCAGTTTTTTGTATTTTCTGCACTTATTTACCTCCTAAAAATTCTTTCATTTCTTTATGCGTTTTTCAACATAAATACCCATAAGAATGTTAACGATTGTTGTAACTCGATAGGTAGTTGACCTAGCATCTTCTCATTTACTCCGCGCTTATATACACCGATGCCATCTACAACTTCAAAACCTTGTTCTTTCGCTAACTGTTCAAATTCCCAAGGCATCATCGTATTACAAACAACGTCTTTGCCATATAAACGAGGATAACTGTTCTCTCGAGGTTTTGCTGTCGGTCCTAAAATTGCAATACATGCATACCCATCTCTTTTTAAAACGCGCTTTATCTCATTTAATGCTCGTAATGGTTCCTCGGTCCATTCTAAAGAATTTATTGCCATAATTGATTCAAATTGCTCATTTTCAAATGGTAAGGAAGAGAGATCCCCTTTTATAAAAGATAAATTCGGTCCTTCTCCGCGCTCCTTCCCTTTTTGAATCATTACTTCTGATAAATCTACTCCAACTGCTTTGTAGCCCGCGCGACTTAATTTATATGTACCGTATCCATCCCCACAACCAACATCGAGCACCTGAGCTTCTTTCTTCACATACTGTTCAAAAAATGGAATAATTGTACTCCTACTCCCGCTGTCCCACATCTCCTGACTATTTTGAGTCCAAAATTCTGCACTACTATCCCATTTTTTCTCTGCTGATTCATGCCAATTAAATTTCGTCATACATTCCCCTGCCTTCACGTTTTATCACTCATTTCATTCTACATCATTTTCCAAAATTCCTGTTTATCTTCACTAGGAGATGTACAAGCTAATGATGGAATCTTTATTCTCCAATTTTTGCTTTACTTGGGTTTAACTCATACTCATGTTCTTCTCTTTATGTAAGATACTATAGGTACACCCAATTGAAAGAGAGGGATGTACATGCGAAGAAAGAGAAATCATCATTTTAAAAGTGGTGAAAAAAACGAAGAGTATGCAGCTGAAATATCACCAGCTGGCATTCCAATTAGACATAAGCGTAAAGAAATTGCAAATGAAATAGAAGGTACAAATACCGGTGCAATGGTAGGCTATGTCGCTCTATTTCTTTCGCTTTTCTCAATTGCATTTTATCCGGTTACACTTGGCTCTCTTGCGATTTTAGTCGGCTTATTAGCTGTCAATTTCGGAGCAAGAACACTTGGATATACTGCAATTGGTTTTGGTAGTTTTTCTGTTTTATTTACTTTACTCTATCCGCTTGCTTTGTCAGCGTTTTAAAAAAAACACACCAAGTTATACTTGGTGTGTTCATTCGTGATACAACATAATATGACCGCATCCACAGCAATGTTTCGCTGTAATTTCTTGAAACACTGGGTAATTTTCTTCATCCCGATGCTCAATAAACACCTTTTCAAATCGATACATATTTGGTGCATATGCCCAATCTTGTTTCGTGCGTGCATACAAAGTTGAGGAAAAAAACTCCTCACCACCGCAAACGATACATGTACTCTTCATCACTACCCCTCCTATGCTTGTCTTACTTCATCTATATGAACATAAGCATAAGAAAAAGACCTTCTATTACTAGAAAGTCTTCTCTGAAACAAAAAGAAATGTACCAAACATTCCTACTCCGCTATATTCTTTCGTAACACCAGCTTCTGTTTTAAATGTTTGCTTTACAGTCATAAAGAATACACCATTTCGTGCATCTATACTTTCAAATTGTAGTTTTTCTTTTTTACCATCTACATTTTGTGTGCATTCAAAACTACTCTCATCACATTTCAATGCATACTTATCCTCTACATACACTTTAAAATCTGATTCTTTCGGACAAGTAATAAGTAAAATCGCCACGAGAATAATACTTATAATACCCACAATTGTATAATATTTCTTCATTTGTACTCCTTTCAAATGACAAGAAAACTTGACTACATACGCCAAGTTTTCTTAGTCCACAACCCATTGCCATTCTTGTTCTTTCTTATCAAAAATGAGCCAACCTGTCTCTGTTGCTTCTTCTTTCAATTCATCAATATTATCTAGTACCTCATCCGTACTTTCATACGAACCAACTACATATACCGGAATTTCAAGACCTCTTCTTGACTCAATTTTCCCTGCTAGATCAATATAAAGACCATCTTCCATTAATGGAAGAAGCCCCATGATCACTTCTTTCGAAATTGCTGGGAAAATTTTTGATTTTTGGAACAAAGAAAAACGTTTCTTACCGAAAGCACCGAGTTTATAAGGAATGACTTTACTTAACATTCCTACAAAGTCAGCAATTCTACGATAATACACTTTGTTGTACCATCCGTCATCATGTGAAAAATAAACAAATCTATTTTTCAATAGCGGAAAGAATGTTCTTGCAAGTGGTTCTTTTTTGTGAGCCAAATATAAAAGCTCTGCAACTTCTTTTGGCTCTAATTCATCTAAATCGCTTGCATCATCAAAATCTACCCAACAAAATTCATCAAATTCATCAATCTCTGCTTGAATTAACTTATGTATATTTTCTTCCTCAACATATTCAAATAAAGTATGATAGTGAAAATCTGTCCATTCAAAGTTGTGCTTCAAAAGCAACACTTGATGAAGCGGTGAAGGGATGTTACTTGCAAACTCTTTAAACGTAATTCCTGATGTAATAAAACAATGACCCCGACGATTACCATTAATATATATCATATTCTTTACTTGGTCAGATCCTCCAGACAAAGCACCTAGCCACCTTCGTTTTATATGTTTCAATTCTATAGCATATTTTAACATGAAAAATTTTAGAAACATAGAAAAAAATTCAAAAACTATTTACAATTTCATGTGTTTTATTACATAGTGATTACAAGAAAAAACACCTGCTCGTGAGCAGGCGTTTTTAAAGGATTTCATCTGGATTTTGAGGATGATGATTTCCCTCTCTCTTTTCATCTTTTTGGAACATCGATTGAATTTTATCAATTGTTTGTGGAGCTAATTCAATCATTTTTTCTGCTAAATGTGTCGCATTTTGTAGATGTAGAATATTTACTCCATCTTTATTCACTACAAGAAATGCTACTGGTGTAATAGAAACACCACCCGCGCTACCGCCACCAAATGCAGGGTTACCGTTTGCTCTTTGTCCATCATTCGTTTGGAAATCAGAACCTCCTGCTCCAAAACCGAACGCTACTTTAGAAACCGTTAACACTACACCACCGTCAGCCGTTTGAACAGGCTCTCCAACAATCGTATTTACATCGACCATTTCCTTCAAATTTTCCATTGCCGCTTTCATTAACCCTTGAATTGGATGATCCACCGTTCATAACCTCCTTTGTCATATCTTTCCTAGTTTTTCCGAAAGTTTGTGAACTAAACATAAAATTTTATATTGATTTCAAAAAACTTAAGTTGTAATATTTAGAAAAATAAAAAAAGAGGTAGATTCGTTATGATGCGAAAATTAACAAAGAAAGATCATGAACAAGTATTCGCTTACCTAAAAGAAGAAGCAGCCCTTAACTTATTTATTATTGGAGATATTGAAGCTTTCGGTTATGATACAGATTTTCAAGTATTATGGGGAGTATTTGAAGAGAACGGAACATTAAAATCGATTTTACTTCGCTTTCACGATACATTTATACCGTATAGTAAAGAAGAGTTTGTGGTTACTGACTATGAGGCACTTCTTTCCGCATATAAGCCGCTTAAACTCTCTGGTAAGTCAACTATTGTAGAACGATTTGAAACTGCTTCAAATATACAACTAGGTACTAAAAATGAAATGTATTTTTGCGAATGCCTAGATGACAACAACTTACCTAGCACGCCTATCCAAGAAACAATTAAACTTGCCACACTAGATAACTTAGAGCGAATTATGCAATTACGAGGTAACATTGCTGAATTCCCGACTACTAATGAATCAGAAAAAATTTTAAGGCAAGCTATTGAAACAAATACAGGACGTACATACTATATTGAAAAAGACGGTGCAATCATCGCATCCGCCTCTACTTCCGCTGAAAATTCATTATCTGCTATGGTTGTTGGCGTATGTACGCATCCGAACTACCGCGGAAATGGATTTGCTTCACTCATATTACAAAAAATGATTCAAGACTTTACGAAAGAAGGCCGAACACTTTGTTTATTTTATAACAATCCAGCTGCTGGACGAATTTATAAACGACTAGGATTTAAAGACATTGGGATGTGGACGATGTATCGATAATAAGCAATACTTTATAAGAGGAAATAGTTGTAACTTAGCAATAAAACAGATTATACAAAAACTTCGCACCGTTATGATGAAGATGGAGAAACTACTTGCGGAGCAATACTCTAACTAAAACATGTTATGTATTCAAGCTAAATTTAGACAGATTATTGGCCCCAATTGTTGCATTTACTCTAGCAATTGGGGCTACATATTTATACTCAAATTCTTTCCACTACAAATCGATACATTTATCACACTTATGTCGCTATTATCTTTACGTGCAAATGCCCTTCTTAATATTACTGCTTCTTATTATACTGTGCTTTAAAATCAATATATTCCTGTCTCGCATCCTGATTATTGCCTTGGTGACTATCAAAAGATGTATGTATTTGTGATATGTGTTCTACTAACTTACCTTCATCATTTCGCTTCTTATAATTTATTACAATACTTACCTCCAATATCTGCTTTGAACCATCTTTAGAATCTATATGCAGTACAATCGATCCACCATCATATTCATCATATTGTATTTTCAACTTATCATTAACAATACTCTGAAACTCTGATTCATTTAGTTTATATCCAACTGTACTAGGTTGATCAAACTTTTTTATATCATCTCCGGACTTCATCCTTAGTTTCCCTATTCCTTTTAAACGATCTACAATTAAGTTCACGTATGAAACATCCAGATTTAAATCCGGACTTTTTACCTGTCCATTCTCATAACTAATATTGGTACGATAAACACCTTCTTTTTTATTATCTTTGCTGTCTACTGCTGAAGTAACTGCTTGTGTTGTACTTCCATATAAACTTTTATCTTTCGTATTATATATACCTTCCAAAGTTTGATAGATTGTTTTTCTATGCTCTCCATCTTCTTTTTGTTCATATGTACTATATATGCCTCTTTGTTCCACAAAAGCATACCCATCATCACTCGCAGACATAACCTTTTTCATGTCACCTTCATTCAATGCCTTAACAAATGGCTCATACTCTATCTTTTCTTCAAAAAAACTACATGCTTGTAATAGGCTGATTGCTATTATGATAAGAATCATTTTAGAAACCCTTTTTTTGTTCATTTCATCATCACACTACCCACTCTATATTTTCAATTAGATAACCTACTAATCACTTTTATCACCTTACATAAGTAAATTTTCTTTTCGTAGTTCAAATACTCTCCTATAAATTATTACTTTTTCATCATCAAAACTTACAATACACACTTTCTTTATGCCTTACGTTTCGATTTACTTTTTTTATTTTTCTTTTGATATCTTGGAGTTTCTCTTTTATGTTGCTCCCACGTTTTATTAAATGACGGAAATTTAAATCTGCAATACGCTAATAGCTGAAATTCAGCTGCACCTATGGCTATCGTATACATTAAAAAGGTCCCTACTACATACATACCTAAAGTATCAAATCCATAATCGTTATGAAAATATAGCAAAATAAGAATAGTTACTGCGTATAATGTAGCCCACTTCATCATCTTTCCTTTTGCTTTACTAAAAAAGGAAGCGGATCTTTCATCCATACTAAATGCACCTTCACTTGCCTGTTTAAACGTATCAATTGTTGTCAAAATATGAAAAATTACTGCTCCTAAAAATACTAATCCTGCATACAGTAATGTAATCTGATCAATTGAATTATTAGCCATTTTAGTACCAACCAAAACTACGAGTAATATTGTTGCCATTTGAAATGCATTTAATAATACAACAATTGTTTGTAGCTTTTGAAATTTAAATTGAGCTTTTGGAAATAAATATAGAATGAAAAAAATTACTTGCAGAGCATATAACAACACTTCCAGCTTAACAATTCCTATATTAAGGAGAACCATACAGTAATCCCAATCACCTGATACAATAATAGAAAAAACGGCTATTGAACTATAAAGTATTCCTCCAAACATAAATCCTGTAGCACCCTCAGGGCTTAAACGATCATTACATGTTATCCTAAACTTATCTAAATCTTCTTCTTTTATATCCCACATCCTGGCTCTTCACCTTCTATACGTTTCAATTATTTTTCGAACACTAAAATTCTATTAATATATTATTTATTTTTCGTTTTGAATTTCTTATTTTGTTTTCGAATTCTTCCACACTTTCTCTTATTCTCTTCCCACGTCATATGAAATGACTTGAATTTAAATCTACAGTACACCAATAGTTGAAATTCTGCCGCTCCAATGGCTACTGCATACATAACAACATTACACAAAACATAACCAAACATTGTGTTTAATGAGTAATTATTATTTATATAAATTAAAACAAGAAGAATTAACACGTAAATTACAGCAACTCGTATAACATGTCCCTTTGTTTTACTAAAAAACGAATCTGATTTGTCCCCACTACTAAATGCACCTTCGCTTACTTGTTTAAATGTATCAACTGTTGTCACAATATGAACAATAATTCCACCTAATACTAATAGACCTACATAAATACGTGTATGGAGATCAATTGAATGCTCAATCATTCCAGAAAGAACAAATAACGTGCATCCGATAGTTCCAAGTTGAAATGCATATAATAATATAACGAGCGTTTGTAATTTTTGAAATTTATAACGAGCTTTAGGGAATAAATATAGTATTAAAAACATTACTTGCAAACCATATAACACTAATTCAATCCTAACAATTACCTTATCAAACAAGGTAGTATAATAATCCATTCCTCCCACAAAAATAATAACCATAAATAATGAAGTATAAAATATCGTTCCGAGCATAAAACCCGCAGCACCTTCAGGACTTAAACGCCCTTGACATGTCATTCGAAACTTATCTAAATCTTCTTCTTTTATATTCCACACCTTGACATTTCACCTTCTATACAGTTTAAATAATTTTCATTCACTTCAATTCTATTTCACTCTTATTTACTTTTCGATTTGGATTTTGTATTTCGCTTTCGAATTCTCCCATGCATTCTCTCATTCTCTTCCCATAACATATTAAATGACTTGAATTTAAATCTACAGTACACCAATAGTTGAAATTCTGCCGCTCCAATAGCTACTGTATACAGTAAAACAATACCTACTGCATAAAGAACTAAAACATCAATTCCATAACCATTATGAATATATATCAAAATAAACAGGATTAGCGCATATATTGTAGCCCACTTCATCACATTCCCTTTTGTTTTACTAAAAAATGAGGTAGATCTTTCATCCTTACTGAACGCACCTTCACTCGCTTGTTTAAACGTATCGATAGTTGTCACAATGTGAACAATGACTGCTCCTAGGAATAACATACCTACATATATTAATGTAATTCTGTCAATTGAATCCTCCGAAATCCCAGGAAGAACTAACGCTGTAAATGTTATTGTACCTAATTGAAATGCATATAATAATACAACGAGCGTTTGTAACTTTTGAAATTTATAACATGCTTTTGGAAATGAATATAGAATTAAAAAGATGAATTGTAAGCTATATAAAACAATTTCAGTTTTAACAATTGTTTTATCAAAATAAGTATGATAATAATCCAATCCCCCCATAAAAATAAAAAACATAAATACTGAAGTATAAACTATCCCTCCAATAAAGAAAACCATAGCACCCTCAGGACTTAAACGATCATTACATGTTATCCTAAACTTATCTAAATCTTCTTCTTTTATATTCCACATTCAGTTTTTCACCTTCTATACGTTTCAATTATTATTCGAACACTAAAATTCTATTAATATATTATTTATTTTTCGTTTTGAATTTCTTATTTTGTTTTCGAATTCTTCCACACTTTCTCTCATTCTCTTCCCACGTCATATGAAATGACTTGAATTT
>NZ_QOZX01000026.1:0-47142 GCF_008368895.1 Bacillus sp. BB081 | reverse complement strand
GATAGACAATGTATATTAAGATAATGAATGGAATGTCGAATTTTCAATGAAATACATAAGAGAATTGAAAAAAGCATTGCAAAAACAATAAGTTTAATGGTAAAGTTCACATGAAGTTCACACGGAATACACTTCATTCATTTAAAATGAACTCTGTGTGAAAAATAAAACTCTTGTTAAAAAATGGAACTTAATGAATATTTTACTTTAATAATATTGTAAAGTATTAAGTTTATAAGTTTTTTAAAGAGGATAGTAGGGAAAGGAAGTAAAGACAACTTATGAAAAAAGTAATTGCAGGTTTAGCAGCAGCTTCAGTAGTAGGTGTTGCAGTTCCAGGTATGGATTCTGCTCAGGCACAAGTTTCAAATGAAGCGCTAAAAGAAATTAATGGACAAACTCAAACTCAAACGACTGTAACTGAAACAAAAAAGGTAGAAACAACTTCTGAATTAAAATACACGGTAACAGCTGATGTATTAAATGTACGTTCAGGTGCTGGTACAGGACATAACGTGATTTCTAAAGTGAAATCAGGTCAAGTACTACAAGTAATTGGACAAGAAAACGGTTGGTTCAAAGTAACTGTAAACGGTCAAACTGGTTATGTAAGTGGTGACTTCGTAACGACTGGTGGTAAAACAGGAACTACTGTTCAACAAGGAACTGGTACTTACACAGTAAACGTTTCTTCACTTAACGTACGTACAGGCCCAAGTACATCTCATACAGTATTAGGCTCTGTAAATAAAGGTAAAACAGTACAAGTTGTAGGTGAAGTACAAGATTGGTTTAAAATCAACTTCAATGGTGGAACTGGATACGTAAGCAAAGACTTCGTAACAAAAGGTGGTTCTGCTGTATCTAACGAAACACAACAACCAACTACAAACAACAATACTACTACAGTTCAAACTGGTGGTTCTTATGTTGTTAACACTGGTGCTTTAAAAGTACGTACAGGCCCAGCTACATACAACGCTGTAATCGGTGGCGTAACACAAGGTAAAGTATTAAACGTTACTGGCGCTGAAAATGGTTGGTACAAAATTAACCATAACGGCCGTACAGGTTACGTAAGTGCAGACTTCGTTAAGTTTGTAAAAGGCGGAGTAAACAACGTTACAAATAACAATAACGTTACAAATAACGTTCAACAACCAGGTAAAGACGTACAAAAACCAACAACAGGTGGAGATACATCTTCAATCGCTGGATTCGCTAGATCTTTAAATGGTTCACCATACAGAACTGCTGGTACAACACCTGCTGGTTTTGATTGCAGTGGATTCATTCACTACGTATTAAATCAAACTGGTCATAAAGGCGCTCGTCAAACAGTTGCTGGATACTGGAGCTCTAAAACAAAAACTAGCAATCCACAACCAGGTGATTTAGTATACTTCCAAAATACTTATAAATCAGGTCCTTCTCACATGGGTGTTTACTTAGGAAACGGTCAGTTCATTAGTGCAGAAACGGATGCAACTGGTGTACGTATTAGTTCTGTAAGTAACTCTTACTGGAGCAAGCACATGTTAGGTTACACAAAAGCATACTAAGAAAAAGTAGTTTATATACTTTTCGTATAGAGAAAAGGCTTTCCAGGGAAACTTGGGAAGCCTTTTTATAGTTGAATAAATTGGGAATGTAGTAGTTTTTACTGTAACTTCCCATTTAAAAATCGAGCGTATAGGTCATGGAAGTAGTTCGGGCGAAATAAGTTTGCTGCATGTCCTGCAAGCGGTATTTCTTTATATAAAACGTTAGGAAGAATGGATTTCAAATCAAAAAGACAAGATTTATAGAGATGATCATGTTCACCCATTACCCATAGAATAGGGTGGGGAAGTGATTTCAATTTAGATTTTAAATCGAATTCTAAACGATGCCGTAATGATTGGGCAATAATTGATGAATGCAATTGCAATCCGAAACGGTAATAAATATTTCTTGAAATGACTGCGAACGGATTTGCTTTTAGCATGCCACTTGGGAAAATGGTATTTGCGTATTGAGAGAGCCATTTAGAGTACTCGTCTCCTCGCTTCTCCCAGAACTTTTGAAATACGTTATATAAAAGGGATGGATTATTATAATGTCCACCAATGTGACAAATGCTCAATACTTTTTCTGGATGCATTTGTGCAAAAATTGTAGAGATATAACAGCCGTAACTTAGAGCGCAAATATGAGCTTTTTGAATGCCTTCTTTTTCATATAAATTCAATAATTGATCTACGAGGCGCTGTAATGAAAATTCGATATCTGCACCTTTATCATCGCCATGACCTAATAAGTCGTAAGTTATAATGTTATAGGTGGCTGAAAATCGTTTATGCTCTTTTTTGAAGGCACGACGATTGCCGACTAAGCCATGAATAAAAATGATTGTTTCCTTTTCGGAATGTATATTTGTTTGCAAAAAGGATACTCCTTTCAATAACGGGAGATTTATATAGTATTGTAAATTGGTTATCTATAATTCGCATAGAATAATATTTAGTACTAGGTAATAATATCAGATGTTTACATCTGTTGTAAAGATGCGTTTGCATGTATATTTTGTAAAAATAGAAAAAGTGTGTTTACATTCAGTTTACATTTGTATTGTATTCTATTTTTAGAAAGAACAGTTTGGTTTAACATGAGGAGATGAACAAAAATGGAAGTTAGAAATGAGATAGAGAAAAAAGGGAGCTGGAGGCAGTTTTTACGCCTTATTCAAGATACAAATCCTCCGAAAGGGATTCTTGCTTTTGCTTTATTAATGAGTTTGCTTTCTACGGGAGCTAGTTTATTTATACCGATGTTAACGAAAGGGTTAGTAGATAATTTTTCACTTTCGTCAATTAGTACAGGACAAATTGTTGGGCTAATTGCATTCTTTATTATGCAAACTATAGCCGCAGGATTGTCTATCTATTTACTAAATTATATTGGGCAGAAGATTGTAGCTGGACTGAGAGAACGTTTGTGGAAAAAGGTGCTTATTTTACCGGTAACTTATTATGATCAAAATAGAACAGGCGATACAATTAGCCGTATGACAAATGATACAGGAGTTGTGAAAACATTAATTTCTGAGCATTTGTCAAATTTATTAACAGGCGGTATTTCAATTGTTGGATCATTAATTGTATTATTTGTTTTAGACTGGAAAATGACACTTTTACTTTTAACGGTTATTCCGTTATCAGTACTCATTTTAGTTCCACTTGGACGAAAAATGTATAAGATTTCAAAAGCACTTCAAGATGAAACGGCTTCTTTTACTAGTGTATTAACACAAGTGTTATCAGAAATTCGTTTAGTGAAATCTTCGAACACAGAAAAAAAGGAATATGAAACTGGAAATAAAGGTATTGAAAAGCTATTGCAATTTGGTTTGAAAGAGGGAAAAGTGCAAGCGTTAATTTCACCAGTTATGTCGTTTGTTTTAATGGCATTGCTTGTTATTATCGTAGGATATGGTGGAATGCGAGTTTCTAGCGGTGCATTAACTACAGGAGAACTAGTAGCGTTTATTTTATATTTAGTTCAAATTATAATGCCGATGAGTCAATTATCTATGTTCTTTACACAATTCCAAAAGGCAATTGGTGCAACGGAAAGAATTAATACAATTTTAGAATATGAAGTAGAAGATCATGAAACTGGTGTGAAAGTCACAAATGCTAAGCAGCCAATCGTTCTTGAAAATGTATATTTCGAGTATAACGAAGAAGAGCAAGTTTTAAAGAATATTGATTTCACAATTGAATCAGGTAAAGTAACAGCAATCGTAGGACCAAGTGGTAGTGGGAAAACGACGTTATTCTCACTGTTAGAACGTTTTTACGAGCCAACTAGCGGTGCCATTAAATTAGGAAAAGACTCAATTAAGAATTATTCACTACAGTCATGGCGACGTCAAATTGGTTACGTTTCACAAGATAGTCCGTTAATTGATGGAACGATTCGTGATAATATTTGTTACGGTGTTGAGGGCGAAGTGACAGATGAAGAAATTGAAAAAGTAGCAGCAATGGCATATGTTGATGCATTTATTCATGATTTGCCAAACGGATACGCAACAGAAGTTGGAGAACGTGGTGTGAAGCTTTCTGGAGGGCAAAGACAACGAATTGCGATTGCTCGAGCGTTACTTCGAAATCCACAAATTCTTATGTTAGATGAAGCAACTTCTAGTCTAGATAGTAAATCCGAGTCTGTCGTTCAAAAGGCATTAAATAACTTAATGAAAGGCAGAACAACGTTAGTTATTGCACATAGACTTTCTACTGTTGTAGATGCAGATAAAATTATCTTTATAGAAAAAGGGAATCTTACAGGAAGCGGTACACATGATGAATTATTACAGACACATGATATGTATCGTGAATTTGCAACGCAACAATTGAAAATTAAAGAGGGCGCATTATAAAATGAATAATCAGTGGGGTATGTACTCCACTGATTATTCATTTTTAAAAGTTTTATTTAGAAAGGAAATGGTTCCTTTGATACCTAACATTTTAATAGTGGACGACGATCCGCATATTAGAGAACTTGTTTCTGTATTTTTAGAACGAGAAGGTTTTCAAACATATGAGGCAATTGATGGACTAGATGCACTTAAGAAAATAGATGAAGTGAAAGTCGATATGGTTATTCTTGATATCATGATGCCAAATATGGATGGATTTGATGTATGTTTTGAATTAAGGAAGTACTATGATATTCCGATTTTGATGCTAACTGCTAAAGGGGAAACGTCTCAAAAAGTAAAAGGATTTCACCTTGGCACAGATGATTATCTTGTAAAACCATTTGATCCGATAGAACTAGTAGTGAGAGTAAAGGCATTACTGAAACGTTACCAAATTACAGTATCGCAATCGATTCAAGTTGGAAATGTACTGTTAAATCGTAAAACATTTGAAGTTACAGCTGGAGAACAAACAGTTACGTTACCTCTAAAAGAATTCGAATTGCTCTTTACTTTAGGTTCTAAAGTAGGAAGAACTTGTTCGAGAGAGCAATTAATTGAAGATGTATGGGGATATGATTTTGAAGGGAATGAACGTACACTAGATGTTCATATTAATCGGCTACGTGAGAAGTTTCAAGTAGAGAAGTCGAAGTTCAGTATTAAAACGATAAGAGGTTTAGGGTATCGCTTAGAGGTAAGTAAATGAGAAAAAGAGAACGAATGAGCAAGTTGAAGATATTGAAAGTAACGGGAGCGATAATAGCGCTCTTTTCTTTTCTCACTATAATTTGGTCTATCGCATTTTATGTAGCAACTAGTATATTGAATGCTTTTGAAGTAAACGTATCGTCGTTTGTGGCCTTTCTAATTAGCGATATGGTCGGTTTTGTATTTATTGTTCTTATTTGGACATTGATTGGGATATTAATGAGACCAAAACGAGAGGCAATGATCTGGACTATTATTGAACCGATACAAAAAATTACAAAAGGAGACTTTTCCGTAAAAATACGAAATGAAGAAAAGTATGATGGAGAAATTGGTGTGCTCGTAAAAAGTATAAACGATATGACTGATGAACTGAATGCGATGGAGAAAATGCGTCAGGAATTTGTATCGAATGTTTCACATGAAATACAGTCACCATTAACTTCTATAAAAGGATTTGCTAGAGCGCTACAAGACGATAATCTTTCCGAGGAAAAAAGAAAGCATTATCTTACTATTATTGAAACGGAAACGACGAGATTATCTAAGTTAAGTCAAAACTTACTGAAACTAACTCTTTTAGAGGCGGAAGAGTATACACCAGAAAGAGTGGCGTATCGATTAGATCAACAGTTAAAGCAAATTGTATTAAATAGTGAACCGCTCTGGGCTGAAAAAGAAATTGAATTAGAACTGGATTTAGAAAAAGTAAATGTTATTGCTGACCAAGAAAGTATGAGTCAAGTGTGGATTAATTTAATTCATAATAGTATTAAATTTACGCCAAGTGGTGGCACAATTACAATCCAGTTACAAAAACATGAGAAAGTAGTGGAAGTACGTATTCGCGATTCGGGAATTGGTATATCCGAAGAACAGAAACAACATATTTTTGAACGTTTTTATAAAGCGGACACTTCACGAAATCGTACTTATGGAGGAAGTGGCTTAGGTTTGGCCATCGTAAAAAAAGTACTCGACCTTCATCAAGGAGAAATAAAAGTCGAGAGTGAGGAAGGGAATGGCGCAGAATTTATTGTGTGTATTCCGAATAATGAAGGAAAATAGTGTTAGGAGGATATCTTCTAACACTATTTCTCTTTAAAAATACATTCCCCGTTACTGCAACTATATTGATAAGCCTTTCCTTCGTTATTCATACGGTATGAATAATCTGATTTTTTATCTTTCTTAAAGTTAACATATGCTTCTGCACCGTTTTTATCATCATCGATATCAATGAATTGAACGCTTCGTATAGAATAATCCTTTTTTTCACTTAAACCTCTTTCTTGTAAGTTTGTATGAATACCTCTTATTAATTGGTCGAACAGTGACCAATTTAAATTAAGATGCTCAAATGATTCAGTATGTCTTCCTAAAATGCCATTGTCTTGTATTATTTTATTATTATTATCGTATGTATAAGAGTATGTAAAATAGGGTTCGTCTTTATATACTACCTCTGCATAATAGCCGATATTATAAATGGGAGTATATTTTCCAGTTATGCTTTGTATTTCTTCTTGCTTATAGTTTTTTATAGTATGGAGATAATTGCTAGTATCTTTTTCTATTACTTTATAATGTAGTGGATTACCAAATATAAAGTACATCGCAAAAAATATGATACATAGTCCGACTGCAGTTAGTGACAAGAACCATTTTTTTCTTTTCATACACATACACTCCCCTATGCTGGATTTATTTTTATTTTACATGAATGATGATAAAACATGTGAGACTTATAAAAAAATATTATAGTTACCCACAGGTAACCTACGCACATGAAAGTGCATCATTGCCTTTTTACATAAATATAGTTACACTTTTAATATAATAATAAACAACTGAGACGATTAAGGAGTGTTATACTTGGCAGAATTATTACAAGGCAAAAATGCTTTAATTACAGGAGCAGGTAGAGGGATTGGTCGTGCTGTAGCGATTGCATTAGCGAAAGAAGGCGTAAACGTAGGTCTTTTAGCTCGTTCAGAAGAAAACTTAAAAGCTGTAGCGAAAGAAGTAGAAGCAGAAGGCGTAAAAGCTGTTATTGCGACTGCTGATGTATCTTCATATGAAGAGGTAACGACTGCAATTGAAACGTTAAAAACCGGTTTAGGATCTATCGATATTTTAATTAATAACGCTGGTATTTCTAAATTCGGTAAGTTTTTAGAACTAGACGTTGCTGATTGGGAAAAAATCATTCAAGTAAACTTAATGGGTGTGTACTATGCAACTCGTGCAGCTTTACCAAGTATGATTGAACAACAATCTGGTGATATCATTAACATTTCATCTACAGCAGGACAAAAGGGTGCACCTGTAACAAGTGCATACAGTGCTTCTAAATTTGGTGTTCTTGGCTTAACAGAATCGTTAGCGATGGAAGTTCGTAAACATAACATTCGTGTGACAGCTTTAACACCAAGTACAGTAGCAACGGATATGGCTGTAGATTTAGGATTAACTGATGGAAACCCAGATAAAGTAATGCAAGCAGAAGATATTGCAGAGTTTATCGTAGCACAGCTGAAATTAAATAAACGTACATTTATTAAATTAGCAGGACTTTGGTCTACTAATCCGTAAGGGATAAATTTAGAAACAAAAGAAGGGATATCTATTCTGTGATGGAGTGGATGTCCCTTCTTTATTTTTTGTATATGAGACAGAAATTACAGTATAATCAAAAGTGAATGGTAGAAAAGTATTAAGAAATTGAAGGGGATGGTATTTACATGAGTACGATTGAGAGATGGATGGCTGTTGATCAATATGTGAGTGATGTATTAATACCGAAAGATTCTACATTAGAAGAAGTTCTTCAAGCAAACGCTGCAGCTAAATTACCAGCACACGATGTATCGCCAACGCAAGGTAAGTTTTTGCAACTACTAGTACAAATTCAAGGGGCTCGTAATATATTAGAGATTGGTACTCTAGGTGGATATAGCACGATATGGCTTGCAAGGGGATTGCCATCTGGAGGCCGAGTTGTTACTTTGGAAGCAAGCGAAAAACATGCAGAAATTGCACGTAGCAATATTGAGCGTGCCAATTTGAATGATAGAATTGAAGTACGAACAGGATTAGCTTTAGATTCTTTACGGCAAATCGAAAATGAGAAGTATGAACCATTTGATTTTATTTTTATAGACGCCGATAAACAAAATAACCCTGCTTATTTTGAATGGGCACTGAAGCTATCACGCCCTGGTACTATAATTATTGGGGATAACGTAGTACGTGAAGGAGAAGTTATTGACAATACGAGTAATGATCCTCGCGTGCAAGGGATACGTCGCTTCTATGAATTAATAGCTGAAGAGCCAAGTGTAAGTGCTACTGCGCTTCAAACTGTAGGAAGTAAAGGCTACGATGGGTTTGTAATGGCAGTCGTAAAAGAATGATGAAAGGAGATAAAAAGATGAAAAAGAAATTTCAAAAATTATAACATGTATCGTGTACAACACAGCTAGCTCGTGGACCTCCAACATACTTGGAAATATAAGTTTATATAAAAATTGGAGGTTAGGAATAGATGAGAACTGAAAAAGAAATGTTAGACTTAATTATTAGTACAGCAAAAGAGGATGGAAGAATTCGAGCTGTCATCATGAATGGGTCACGTGTAAATCCACATGTGAAAAAAGATTGTTTTCAAGACTATGATATTATGTATGTTGTAAATGATATACAATCTTTTACGTCTAATCATAATTGGATTCATAGATTTGGCGAAATAATGATTGTACAAATGCCGGAAGAAATGTCATTAGTTCCAGCAGATGAAGACGGGAAATTTCCGTATTTAATGCAGTTTATGGATGGAAACCGAATTGATTTAACGTTAGTTCCCGTTGATTTGATACATACATTCGTTGGGCAAGATAGTTTAAGTAAACTGCTTCTTGATAAAGATAATTGTATTAACGAATTTCCACCAGCAAGCGATAAGGATTACTTAATAAAAAAGCCTACAGAAAAAGAGTTTTTAGATTGCTGTAATGAATTTTGGTGGTGTAGTACGAATGTGGCAAAAGGACTATGGAGAGAAGAACTTTCTTATGCGAAAGGGATGCTTGATGGTCCAGTACGAGATATGTTCATCGTAATGCTAGAATGGCATATTGGTATGAAAACAGACTTTACAGGTAATGCAGGGAAGTTTGGGAAGCATTTCGAGCAATATATTGAAAAAGATATGTGGGAGCAATTTAAAAGAACTTTTTCTAATGCAGAATATGAAAACATATGGGAGTCATTCTTTGTCATGGGTAATTTATTTAGGGAAGTAGCGAATGAAATTGCTAACACATATGGGTATCAATACCCGCAAGGTGATGATGACAGAGTGACGAGCTATTTAAAACATGTAAAAGCTTTGCCGAAAGATAGTGCATCGATTTATTAATTGTATAAATCAGTAAGACTGTCCAAATTATGGACAGTCTTATTTTTGTTCATGAATAATAATTTCTCTAACAAAGTGCAGATGAATCACATATGAAATTTTAGGGAGGTTTTTATCATGTATTATTTTTATTCGTCAGAAATGTTTGCCCCATATGAATGGGGACTAGAACGAGATGTTTCGTACGCCTATATGCCATATAACTCATTTTATTATGGAGACTATATAAGCTCATTGCCATACGCATATATCCCTCAAAACTATACAGTACAAATGAAAGCATATGAGCGTGGATCGTGGACACCATTTTCGTGGGTCGAAAAATATGCGTACGCATTTTCAGGGCCGTACAATAAAGCGGAAGTAGCTCTTACATTTGATGATGGACCAGATTTAGAATTTACGCCGAAAATTTTAGATAAGTTAAAACAACATAATGTGAAGGCGACTTTCTTCTTGCTTGGTGAAAACGCAGAAAAGTATCCGAATGTAGTAAAACGTATTGCGAATGAAGGGCATGTAATTGGTAATCATACGTACAGCCATCCAAACTTAGCGAAAGTAAATGATGCTGAGTACCGTAATCAAATTATGAAAACGGAAGAAATATTAAATCGTTTAGCTGGTTATGCACCGAAATTTATTCGTCCGCCATACGGTGAAATACTTGAAAATCAATTGAAGTGGGCAACAGAGCAAAACTTTATGATTGTACAGTGGAGTGTTGATACAGTTGATTGGAAAGGTGTAGATGCGGACACAATTACAAATAATGTGTTAGGGAATTCATTTCCTGGCAGTGTCATACTTCAGCATTCGACTCCAGGTGGACATTTGCAAGGATCTGTAGAGGCGCTAGACAAAATTATTCCGCAGTTAAAAACGAAAGGGGCACGCTTTGTAACGCTGCCAAGTATGTTCCAAACATCGAAAGAGAGAAAATAAAGTAGAATTTAATTCAGTCGGGTTTTGTCAATTATCCACTGAGTGTAAGCTCTCGTTAATCGGGCTTATACGGGCACCCCATGCATTTGCAGAAATTTGAGTTGAGATTCTTATTGTTCGCAAATAGCAGGATACAGAATAGGACTCCCAAGTACTTTAAAATGGGAGTCCTATTTTATTTATAAACTATTATTTTCTAGTAAGTCTTTTCCTTTTGCTATAACAAATTCATAGTATGCAAGATCATATGGATAAATATCTTCAAATGTTATCGTTATTGGTTTATTGTTTAAAACAGAAATAGCCGTAAAAGATGAAATCTCTCTTTTTAATAGTTGTAGAAAAGAAGTTGCATGTATTTTCATCACATCGTCTACTTCTTCACCTGGTGCAAATGGAAGTGTATTGATGACATTGTGAAAATACATATGACAAAATTCACGATCAGTAAGATTTGAAATTTCATAATCTATTTTAAAGATTCCTTTGTATGCTAAATCGGTAGTTTGAAAGAAAAGTCCTAGTTCTTCTTCAATTTCACGAAGACCGCCAATTTGTACATCTTCATCATGCATAATATGTCCAGCTGAAGTAATATCCCATATACCCGGCGCTTCTTTTTTATTTTTAGAGCGTAATTGAAAATATAAAAACATATCTTCATCATCTTTTTCTACAAACCAACAATGAAATGTTTCGTGCCAATCACCGTCGCGATGCACTTCATCACGTAATTTCTTCCCAAGTATATTTCTTTCAGTATCAAATATTGTTAACCACTCTGTCATTTGAATTCCCCTTTCTGCCAATTATATTATACAATATTTGTATTGAATTTTGAGAAAATAAAGAAAAGAGGTAGTTATAAGTGGGGAGAGAGAGTAAGGAAATAAAATCGATTATTTCAACAGAGGAAGAGTTACGAAAAATATTGGGGCGACCAAGTGAGCGAGCTTTGAAAAAAGTTATTTCATCATTAGACCATCATTGCATAGATTTTCTGTCTAAATCTCCTTTTCTAGTATTATCTACTGCAAATAAATTAGGAGAGTGTGATGCTTCGCCGAGAGGAGACGCACCTGGATTTGTATACGTATTAAATAATAATAAAATTATCATTCCAGAAAGACCAGGAAACCGTCGTATAGATTCCATTTTGAATATTATTTCAAATTCGCACGTAGGGTTACTCTTTTTGATTCCTGGTCTTGGGGAGACACTCCGAATAAACGGCCGAGCATTCATTACAAACGATGAAGAAATTTTGCAAGAAATGCAGGCAAATGGACGCAATCCGTTACTTGGAATTGTTGTTGAAATAGAGGAATGCTATATTCATTGCGCGAAAGCTTTTATTCGTTCAAAAATGTGGGATTCAGAGTCATGGCTAAATAAAAAAGAGTTACCTTCAGCAGCAAAAATGTTGCTGGAGCATGCGAAAGTGAATGGTTCAGAAGAAGATGTTGCACGTTCTTTAGAAGAAAGTTATACGAAAAGATTGTATTAAAAAAGCTTTATTAATATATTTTTTGAGGCGGATTTCTACTTGTTTTAGAATGGAGTATTTATATATAAACCGTTGATTTACAAACTGGGGAAATTACAAAATAGGTAAATCAAGCGGTGGTTGTAAAATGTTATTGTGAAATATAATAAAATAGTATCTTGAAAATAGTTAGTAAAAATAGGCTTGCTTTTTAAAAAGTTGATAACTATAATAAGTTAACAAATAGACATGAACGAAAAAGTAACGATAAGGACATGAAATCATTTTTACGGTTTACAGAGAGGGAAGTCAAGGGTGTGAGCTTCCTAACACGAGAAATGGTTTTACCACCTTTGAACTTCAATAGTGAACGAGTAATCTAGTAATTATTGACGGAATCAGCCGTTATCTGAACTTGAGCAATCTAGAAGGAAATAAGTCTGGATTGGAACAAGGGTGGAACCACGAAAACACATTCGTCCCTTTCCTAGGGATGAGTGTGTTTTTTTATGGGATTAGAGATTGAAAATTAAAAATAATTAAAAAATAGTATTGATTTTGTTGTTTATGCGAGTATAATGAATTAACAAATAAACATGAGCGAAAAAGTAACGATAAGGACACGGAATCATTTTTACGGTTTACAGAGAGGGAAGCCAAGGGTGTGAGCTTCCTAACACGAGAAATGATTTTACCACCTTTGAACTTCAATAGTGAACGAGTAATCTAGTAATTATTGACGGAATCAGCCGTTATCTGAACTTGAGCAATCTAGAAGGAAATAAGTCTGGATTGGAACAAGGGTGGAACCACGAAAACACATTCGTCCCTTTCCTAGGGATGAGTGTGTTTTTTTACTTTGAAAGGAGGTGCAGTAAAATGAAACGATTTGTACGTACGGAAATAACCACCACCTGCATGATTAAAAAGCAGAGCAAGGTGATTGATAGAGATAAATAATAAAATTGTAGGAGGAGATTAGAAGATGAATAACGTTATTAATGTTGGGGTGTTAGGATTAGGTACGGTCGGAAGTGGTGTTGTCCATATTTTGAAAGAACATTATAAAAAAATTGCACTTGATACAGGGTATGAAGTGAAGGTAAAGACAGTCGTTGTACGTGACTTAGAAAAAGAACGTGATGTTTGCATTGATGGAATCGTAGTAACAAGTCATGTCGATGAAGTTCTAAATGATCCAAATATTGATATTGTAGTAGAGGTAATGGGCGGAATTGAAGAAGCAAAGCAACATATTGTTAAGGCTTTACGAAATAAAAAACATGTCGTAACAGCAAATAAAGATTTAATGGCTGTATACGGTGCGGAACTTCTCCACCTGGCGAACGAAAATGATTGTGATCTATGTTATGAAGCAAGTGTAGCGGGCGGTATTCCGGTGTTAAGAGGATTAACAGACGGATTAGCTTCAGATCAAATTGAAAAAATAATGGGAATTGTAAATGGCACAACAAATTATATGTTAACAAAGATGAGTCAAAAAGGATGGTCGTATGAAGAGGCTTTACAGGAAGCACAAAAATTAGGTTTCGCAGAATCGGATCCAACAGCGGATGTAGATGGGTTAGATGCGGCGAGAAAGGTAGCCATTCTTGCAAACTTAGGTTTTTCGATGAATGTTTCTTTAGATGATGTGCAAGTAAGAGGGATTCGAAAGGTCGAAAAAGAAGATTTACAAATGGCTGAAAAGTTAGGATTTACTATGAAATTAATTGGTAAAGCAGAGAAACAAGGGTCAGCCATTCATTTAAGTGTAGAACCGACACTTTTACCAAGCCATCATCCATTATCGAATGTAAATAATGAATTTAATGCAGTATATGTTCACGGTCAAGCGGTAGGAGAAGTAATGTTTTACGGCCCTGGAGCTGGGAAGTTACCGACTGGTTCTGCTGTAGTAAGTGATATTATTTCAATCGTTAAAAGTATGAATCAAGTTCCGAAAAATAAAAGTGCGTTAAAAGAACCAGAACCGTATGAATTACAAGGAGATGAAGAAGTCGTTTCGAAATATTTCTTACGTATTTCATTACGAGATGAACCTGGGATGTTACAAAAAATAACAGAATGTTTCGTTAATTATTCTGTAAGTTTAAAAGAAGTTATTCAATTACCTTTAAATCGTGAACTTGCAGAAGTCGTTGTTGTGACACATCAAACTTCAAAGTATCAATTTGAACGAGTACTAGGAGCGATAGAAAATGTCGCAAGTGAAATAAACAGTTATTACATTATTGAGGAGGAAAAACAATATGTATAAAGGATTATTAAAACAGTATGCTTCTTATTTACCGGTGAATGAAAATACACCTGATGTCAGCTTAATGGAAGGAAATACACCGCTTATTCCGTTATTAAATATATCAAAACAATTAGGAATTCAGTTATACGGTAAGTATGAAGGAGCGAATCCGACAGGTTCTTTTAAAGATCGTGGTATGGTAATGGCTGTTGCGAAGGCGAAAGAAGAAGGTTCGGAGGCAATTATTTGTGCATCAACAGGTAATACTTCGGCATCGGCCGCAGCATACGCGGCACGCCTTGGAATGAAATGTATTATCGTAATACCGGAAGGAAAGATTGCGCATGGAAAATTAGCGCAAGCAGTCGCCTATGGAGCTGAAATCATTTCAATAGAAGGAAATTTTGATGATGCACTTAAGGCTGTAAGAAATATTGCTGCGGAAGAGCCGATTACATTGGTGAATTCAGTAAATCCTTATCGAATTGAAGGGCAAAAAACAGCAGCGTTTGAAATTTGTGACCAGTTGCAAAGTGCACCAGATGTTTTAGCGATTCCTGTTGGGAATGCTGGGAATATTACAGCGTACTGGAAAGGTTTCTGTGAATATGAGAAAGAAAAAGGCTATAAGAAGCCAAGAATTCACGGATTTGAAGCGGAAGGAGCAGCAGCAATTGTAAAAGGACATGTCATTGAAGAACCTGAAACAATTGCAACAGCGATTCGTATCGGTAACCCCGCAAGTTGGTCATATGCAGTAGAGGCTGCTGAACAGTCTCACGGTGAAATAGATATGGTATCAGATGAAGAAATTTTACATGCGTATAGATTATTAGCAAAAACGGAAGGGGTTTTCGCTGAGCCGGGATCAAATGCTTCATTAGCAGGTGTAATTAAACATGTTCAATCTGGAAAAATTAAAAAAGGAGAGACAGTTGTTGCAGTTTTAACTGGAAACGGCTTGAAAGATCCTGATATCGCAATTTCTTCTAATACATTAGACATTGCAAGTGTTTCAAATAATATAGAACAAATTAAAGAACATATTAAAGGGGTGATTATGTCGTGATACCATTAAGTATTCGTGTTCCTGCTAGTACAGCGAATGTTGGACCTGGATTTGATTCAGTAGGAATAGCTTTGTCATTATATTTAGATGTGGTGGTAAAAGAAAAAGCTGATAAATGGCAAGTAATTCATTCCTTTGAAGAGTCAATTCCGACAGACGATAAAAATTTAATCGTTAGCACGGCATGTAAAGTGAGTCCTTCTTTATTACCCCATATAATAGAAGTTACTAGTAATATCCCGCTTACAAGAGGACTAGGAAGTAGTGCATCAGCCATTGTAGCAGGGATAGAGCTTGCGAATCAACTTGGCAATTTGAACTTAACAACTGATCAAAAAGTTCAAATTGCTACAAATTTTGAAGGACATCCAGATAATGTTGCTGCTTCTATATTAGGAGGAACTGTAATCGGAGCACTTGATGGAAAGAATGTTTCGGTTGTAAGAATTGAAAGTAAGGAATTAGGTGTAATTTCTCTTATTCCAAATGAAGAGTTAAATACAGAGGAAAGCCGATCTGTATTACCAGATGTGTTTCCATTTCATGAAGCAGTTAAGGCTAGTGCAATCAGCAACGTATTAGTAGCTGCGTTTTGTCAAAAGAAGTGGGAAGTTGTAGGTGAAATGATGGAAAGAGATCATTTTCACGAGCCGTATCGTTTAGAACTCGTACCGCTATTACCATCAATTCGTAAATGTGCAAAAGAGTTTGGCGCATACGGCACAGCGCTTAGTGGTGCAGGTCCATCCATTTTTATATTGACGCCATATGATAAACGTCAAGAAATTGCTGAGCAATTAGCGAGAGTATTTACGTCTATGAAAGTGTGTGAGCTAGAAATCGATCATAGAGGAATTACTGTAAATAAAGAAGAACATATAGAACTATAAAAAAGCTAGCATTGCTAGCTTTTTTTGTTGTAAATATCTTTTCAGTTGGCATATAAAAGAAAAGTAATAATGTATAATTTAGTAAAGCGTGTATTCATTTGGAGGTGATCGTATGAAAAAAGAGTCACCAGAAGAAAACAGGGAACGTATAAGGCAAAGTGAATTGAAAAATAATCCTACCGGTTCTTTACATGATGGATTCAACAGAGCTGAATCAGGTAGTCCAGTGGATATGACGGGTGGTATGAATTGGAAAGGTACAGCGCTAGTAATTTTAGTGCTAGTTTTAGGGTATATTATATACACTTATTTTTTTAGTTAAAAAATAAGTGTTAAAGCTTCGAATTATTTGCTTTTATATTTAGTGGGGATGAAAAAACACGGTTATTGTACTACATATACTTTAAGCAGATTATAGTTGTTCATACATACTTATTTATAATACTCAAAATAGAGCTAGCGTTATGCTAGTTCTATTTTTTTTGCCACATTCCTGTAACAAAGCCCCTGTATATTCAGTGGTGGAGGTGCAGAAGATGAAAAAAATGATAGCAATATGTCTTCTTACAACGATGTCATTTTCGACTTTAGTCGGGTGTGATGTAAAAGGTAACAAGGCTGTACAAGGGTCTAAAGTAAAGAAAGCGACGTATAAAGAGTTTACTTACGATGTAAATCCAGAGACTTTCATGTTAACTGTAGAACATGATGGTGTAAAGGAACAGGCGTCACAGCCGTTACCGAAAATGAAGGTGTCGAATGTAAAAAAAGACAAGGATCGCACATCTTGGGAATATCCAGATCAAAAAGTAAAAGTGAATCTAGAAAAGAAAAAAGATCACTTAAATATTGAAGTGGAATCGACTGGTGCAGAAAGCTTTACGTGGCCGAAAGTACAAGCTGAAAATTATACACTTCCGTTATGGGAAGGTAAGCAAATTCCGAGTAATGATGAAAATTGGAAGAAGTTTTTAAAGGATGATGCATATTCATTTGCTGAATCATTTTCTATGAAGTTTTTTGCGTTAAATGGTTCGAAATATTCAATTGTATTTATTGCGAACAATATGTTTAATAATGAATTGAAATTTCATTCGGATCCGAAAATAGGATTTGATTTTATACATGAATTCCCGAGTATAAATAAAAATAAAGCATATGGATTTCAATTATATGTGACAAATAATGATGCAGTCAGTATTGCTAAACTGTATAAGGATAATATTGCTCGAAAAGGTGAATTTAAAACATTACAAGAAAAGGCTAGAAAAAATAAAGAGATTGAAAAACTTTATGGTGCTGCTCATTTTTATTTTTGGAATCAAAATGGTTTGTCTGACAGTAACGTAAATTGGCCTAAAATAAGAGAGCAAATAAATAGTCCTGTATTTAGTCATATAAAAGGGCTTATTCAAAAGAATAGTTCGGAGCCTGGAGAACTGAGTGTGTTTGAGCAAGTAAGTAAACAAGATTTCATTGATAAGTACCAAAAAAATGTTATTTTGCGTTATGTAAATGAAGTATTATCAATGAAGGAATTGTATAAAGATGATATTTTTCAAAAGGTTGATCAGAACGCTAGTGAGTTATTAAACAAAGGGGTAGATCACTTATCGAAGATGGAGTTATATAACTTAAATAAGCATGTATTAAAGTCGGCGCTCGGTGATGCGATTGAAGAAGTAAGTAAATGGGGTAAGGCAGATGGAACGGATATTATAAAGGAAATGAAAGAATCAGGAATAGACAAAGCGTGGATTGGGTTACCGAACTGGGAACAAGGGTATATGCAGCCTGATTTCGTGACAGAAGCTAAGAAAATGGGATATTTGGTTGGTCCGTATGATTCTTATCATTCTATTCACGAAAAAGCTGATAAAAATTGGAATACAGCTTCTTTTCAGGATCCATCGTTATATGAAGAGGCAACTGTGACGAAGAAAAATGGAGAAAAAGCGCAAGGATTTTTAGGTAGAGGGCGAAAGTTAAATCCAACTTTATCTCTTCCTAGTGTAAAAGAGCGAATGAACGAGATATTAAAAAATGGACCTAAATATAATTCATGGTTTATTGATTGTGATGCAACAGGTGAAATTTATGATGACTATTCAGCCAAACATATAACGACACAAGAACAAGATTTAAAAGCAAGATTGCAACGAATGGATTATATTGCGCAAGAAAAAGGTATGGTAGTTGGCTCAGAAGGCGGAAATGACTTTGCAAGTAGTACGATTACATTTGCTCACGGTATTGAAACGCCGGTTATTAAATGGGACGATGAAGATATGAGGAAAAATAAAACAAGTCCGTATTATGTGGGCGGATATTGGTCACCGAATCAAAATGTTCCAGAAAAATATGCAAAACAAGTACCGTTAAAAGAAGAATATAAACAAGTATATTTAAATCCAGTATATTCGGTACCGTTATATAAATTAGTATACAATGATTCTGTAATTACAACGCACCACTGGGAATGGGGAAGTTTGAAAGTAAAAGATGAGGTAGGGAACCGTATGCTATACGAATTATTGTATAATGTTCCTCCGTTGTACCATTTAGATGAAGTAGAGTGGAATAAGCATAAACAAGAAATTACGCAGCACCTGAAAGTTTGGAATGACGTTCATGAAAAGGCAGTAGAAGAAGAAATGACGAACTTTGTATATTTGTCAGAAGATAAATTAGTTCAATCTGCTTCTTATGGAAAAGATATTAAAATTATTGTGAATTTCTCGAATGAAGAGATAGAAATAGAAAAGACGAAATTAAAAGCAAAATCCGCTTTCATTAATAATCATGGGAAGAAAACAATGTATACACCGCTTGAGAGATAATATGAAATGTATTGTTGCATTACTAATTTTTCAGGTGAAAATTGAAGGATTCGAAACGAATAAATTTATAAATCTATAATTTCGAATGTTGCGAAGTGTTAAATATTTGAAGTTGGAAAATAGTGACTTGCCAAAAATAAGCACGAGAGTATAATGTGAAATGGAATACATATTGGATTCATCATGTAACCTTACAAAAATGTAAGGTGTTTGAAAGGAAATTCAATATGAAGAATACTAGACATACATTATACTAGGGAAAGAGAAAGAGAGGCGAATGAAGATGAGCTCTGAATTAGAACAAAATACGAGAAGCAATAAAAAACGTTCTAAAAGAAGGTCAATAAAATGGTTCATTTTAATTCCATTTTTCCTACTTATTTTTGGAGGAGTAGGATATGGATCATTAATATATAATAAAGCAAAAGCTGTTGTAAGTGATGCGTATGCACAAATTGATAAATCATCAAAACGTGATAAAGAAGTTGAGCCTTTAAAGGATAACATCTCTATTTTAATTATGGGTGTAGATGGTAGTGAAATGCGAAAAAGTCAATATGGTGAAGCTGTTCGCACAGATGCACTTTTATTAGCAACAATTAATAAAGATGATAAATCAGTTAAATTAGTAAGTATTCCGCGTGATTCACGTGTATATATTCCATCTAGAAAGAAATTAGATAAAATTACACACGCACACGTATTTGGTGGTGTTGAAAGTACACGAGATACAGTGGAAAGATTTTTAAATGTTCCTGTTGATTATTATGTGAAGTTTAACTTTGAATCATTCGTACAAATTGTCGATTCACTTGGTGGTATTGATATTGTTGTACCTGTTACTTTCACAGAGCAAGATAGTAAAGACCAAGCGGGTATGATTCATTTAGAAAAAGGCTTCCAACATTTAAATGGAGAACAAGCACTTGCACTTGCAAGAACGCGTAAAATTGATAGTGACGCAATGCGTGGACAAAGACAACAACTTGTAATAGAAGCAATTGCAAAAAAAGCGATGTCTGTGCAATCAATTAGCAAAATGGGCTCTTTACTTGATGCGGTTGATAAAAATATGAAAACGAACTTAACTTTCGATGATATGCTTGCGATTACAAAAAATATGGCAGGATCTAATTTAGAAATGGAAAAAATGCAAATAGAAGGTACGGATAAACGTATCGGAGGTATTTATTATTACATTCCAAATGAAAAAAATGTGAAAGATATTTCGAAAAAATTAAATGATCATCTAGGTGTAACACCGAAACCAGTTCGAAACGAATAATAAAAAAAGATTGGCTTTCGCCAATCTTTTTTTATCGGAATGGATTTGTAACTTTTCTGTAACGATTTTTTATTTTAGAAAAACTATACTCATATGTATGAGAATATTGGAGAAGCAAAAAGTAAAGAAAAATAATAAAAATCTGTAATAAGGAAAGATATCATATGCAGAAATGGATAGGCATTATGGGAATCATTTTTATGTTGACTGGATGTAAAATGTCTGAAGCTCCAACAAGTTTAATGGGTGCTCCTGCCAATGAGAAATGGATTAATGAAATAAAAGAGCAAATAGATAAAGATTTGCCTGTTAATTATCGATTGCTTACTCCAATGTCTAATAAAGATAAACAGATGATTTGGTCAATGGATTTTAAACAAGATAATAAGAAAGAAGCCATCTTATTTTATAAATTACCGAATGAAGATCATAGCGTATATTTAGCTGTCTATGAAGAAGTTGGGAATGTCTGGAAATTAAAGTCCGCGCACAGATTTGATGGTGGAGATGTAGATATCGTTGAAGTCGGTGATTTTACAGGGAACGGGAAGCGAGAGTTATTAATCGGAATTTCTGTAAGTCGTGAATCGTTAGAACATGTTATGTATGTTTTTTCGGAAGAAAATGAAGATATGAAGGAAATATATAATCGAAGTTATACGAAGTTATTCATAGAGGATTTAAATAAAAATGGACTGAAAGATATAAGTCTTGTTACGTATGAAAAAGATGAGAAATTGACAGTTGAGTTCATGGAACAATTTAAGACTTTATCTGAAGCGTCATTCGATCCATTTATAAATAGTATTCAAAGAATACAAATGGGCCGCATTTCTGAATCACTAAAGGCGGTTGTAATTGACGCAGGTGTTGGTGCTCATTCAGGGATAACATATGTAGCAAAATTTGATAAGGGCCATTATGAGCCACTACCTATAGATGGGAAAGAAGATTTATTCAATGATTATGTAGTCGAAAGCAAAGATATAAATGAAGACGGCATTATTGAATTTGTTCGTACAGTGCGTCCAAAAGGTTGGGAAGAAGTATCATACGGAGAGAGTACGATGTTTGAACGTTATATTCAGTGGAGTGAAGATGAAATTAAACCGATAGAAGAAAGATATATAAATATAGAGAAAGGTTATTTTGTCAAAATCCCGCAAGCGTTAATTGGAAAAATAACTGTTCCAGTTCAGCAAGAAGCATCAGATATTCAAAAATTTATAGATACTACGACAAATGAACTATGGCTTGAAGTTCATATATTTAAACGGAAAGAATGGTTCAAAATAAAAGGATACGAGGCAGCAGTCAAAACGGCTTCTCACGTATATGCCGTACCGAAACAACCACATTTTGAAAAAGTGAAAGCATATGTAAAACCGCTAGCCGATTATCAACAAGAGTAGGGAGGTGGAAATTATGCCAACAATTTTAGTTTTAGAAGATGAAATGCCTATTCGTAGTTTTATCGTCTTGAATTTGAAACGTGCTGGATTTTATGTGTTAGAAGCTAGTACGGGAGAAGAGGCGTTACAGATTTTATGTGAACATACTGTTGATGTAGCATTACTTGATGTAATGTTACCAGGAATTGATGGTTTTCAAGTTTGTAAATCCATCCGGGAAGAAAATAAAAAAATAGGTATTATTATGTTAACCGCACGCGTACAAAATGAAGATAAAGTACAAGGACTAGGAATTGGTGCAGATGATTATATCGCAAAGCCGTTTAGTCCAGTGGAATTAACTGCACGTATACAATCGTTACTAAGGAGAATAGAAGTACATCATGAAAAAGCGAATATCATCATATCTGGCCCATTTTCGTTAAATGTAATAGAGGAAAGACTATATAAAGGTGGACAATTAGTCGATTTAACCCCTACAGAGTATATGATATTACAGTATTTGATGAATCAGGCTTCAAAGCCGGTTTCACGTGATGAAATTTTAAATATGATTTGGGGAACGAATTATGTAGGTGAGACGAAAGTAGTAGATGTAAATATGAGGCGGTTACGCCAAAAAATAGAATGTAATCCATCAGAACCTGAATTTATTCTTACTGTGTGGGGAAAAGGATATGTGTGGAAGGAAAGTATAAGATGAAAAGAAAAGTGACTTTATATTTTATGACGGTCATTATACTTATGCTTGTATTATTTGAAGTCGTATTTTCAGTCTCAATTTATCGATATTATTATAATGGTATTGTGCAATATATAGAATCTCATGCGAAGACAAGTACGCGATTTTTCTCTGAATACAATTCACTATACTTTATTCGATTGCAAGAATACAGCGGGGATATAATTGAGAGCTTTCAGTTAGAAGGAACCGAATTACAATTAATTGATCGGCATGGTACGATTATACAATCGTCAAGTGGACAAAAGGTAGAAGGTAAAGTAGTTATTCCATATTCGTTACTAGAAGGAGAAATGTATCATCAAGTGACTGCTACGAAAGACAATGTGAAACAATTGGAAGTGATTAGTCCACTTATTCATCAAGGACAAACGATCGGTGCTTTGAAATATACAACTGTTTTAACGAATGTAAATGCAAAGATTATTGAAATTATTATGTTTACTATTTCAGTTGGAATTGTCATTTCTGGTATCGTATTCTTAATCAGTAGACGATTAGCGAATTCGTTTGTTAAACCTATCGAATCTATTATTCATGCTTCTTCACAAATTGCAGAAGGTACATTAAAGAAGAAAATTAAAGAGGATTATCCAGGTGAATTAGGTGAGTTGGCACATAGTTTAAATCATATGTCTAATAAAATAGAAAAAGCGGAACAGATGAAAAATGAATTCATTGCTTCTATTTCTCATGAAATACGAACGCCTTTAACTGGAATTAAAGGTTGGAGTGAGACGTTAAAAACGGTAGATCATTTAACAGAAGAAGAGATAAAGCAAGGTATGGGAATTATATCAGGTGAGACAGACCGATTGATTCATTTAGTAGAAGAATTGCTAGATTTTTCAAGATTACAATCAAATCATTTCAATTTATATAAACAAAAGGTGCAAATATACGATATACTAGAGGAGACGATTTGGCAATTAACTCCTAACGCTGAAGAGAAAGAAATTCAATTTATTGATACGATAGAAGGAATTGAATTGATGGGAGATCGAAATAGGCTAAAGCAAATTTTCTTGAATATTGTTCAAAATGCTATTAAATATTCACATGATAAAGGTACAATACACATTGAAGCGACTAACAATGAAGGACAAGCAGTGATCAAGGTGAAAGACGAAGGGATTGGAATTGCTAAAGAGCATTTACCATATATAGAACAGTCATTTTACCAGATTAATAACCATGCTACAGGTGCTGGTCTCGGTTTAGCTATCGTTAAAAAAATGGTGGAGCTTCATGGAGGTACACTTAGTATTATAAGTAAAGAAGGAATAGGAACAACCATTTTAATAAAACTCCCATTATAATACATATAAAGTCTGTTTATATAGTGTAATAAAATAAATAGATGTATAATTATATTGGGTGATTTATATATAAGATTAATAGGGAGAGGAATTCGATAGAATGGAAAAAGCTTTTAAAATTAAACGAGTAGTAGTCGTTTTAATAGCGATTGCAGCAGTAGCTATTGGGTATTTCATGTTTCAATCCATTACTTCACCAGCAAAGGCTGTTGCAAAACAAGAAAATGTAGTACAGCTTGCAAGTGAACAACCGAAAGTAGAAATGAATAAAACGGCACCAAGTCGTTTTAATGGAAAAGAAAGAAAAGTTGCTTATCTTACATTTGATGATGGCCCAGGGAAATATACGGCTGAATTGTTAAATATGTTAAAACAGCATGATGCGAAGGCGACGTTCTTTTTAATTGGAGCGAATGTAAAAGAATTTCCGGATTTAGTGAAACGTGAAAATGCAGAGGGTCATTATGTAGGTATGCATAGTATGACACATAATTTTGCAAAGTTATATAAAAATGGCGAGTATGTAAATGAAATGAAAGAAGATCAAAGCTTAATCGCAAATATTATTGGAAAATCACCTAAATTAACACGTCCACCATACGGTTCGATGCCTGGATTAAATGAAGGTCTTCGAAATAAAGTGGTAGAGGGCGGTTTTAAAGTATGGGATTGGACAATTGATTCATTAGATTGGAAATATAACAAAATGCAAGTTGATGCAGCGGCAGCACAAATTGCTCAAAACGTAATAACACATGCAACAAAACCACAGGAAGTTATTTTAATGCATGACATTCACCCACAATCAGTTGCTGCTGTGCCAGCAATTTTAAAAGGGTTAAAAGAAAAGGGTTATGAGTTTGAAGCTTATCATGAAGAGAGTCACTTCCCAGTGAATTTCTGGCATGATAACCGTATGTAATGGAGGAATGAACGTTGAAGTATGGAAAAGTAGCAGTAGTTGGAGCACTATCAGTAGGACTATTAACAGGTTGTTTCGGTGAAAAACCAGAAGAAAATCTATATACAGCTTTTGAAACAGCAGCGACACAAGAAAAATCATTAGTTGATGAAGCGAAGAAGTTAGAGAAATTAGAGAATGAAGGTCAAGAACTATATTCTCAAATTTTACAAGAAGGTAAAGATCATAATGACGCTGTTATGAAGAAGATAGAGCAAGCTACTGCGAATGTAGATGACCGTGAAAAAGTATTAAAAACTGAGAAAGAGATGCTAGAAAAAGCTCAGAAAGAAACAAAATCTGTTCAAGGAAATATAGAGAAGCTTGAAGATAAGAAGTTACAAAAACAAGCGAAAGCAGTAGAAGAGTCGTATAAAAAACGTTATGATGCATTCCAAAAAATGAATGAAAATTATACGAAGGCGTTAGCGACTGAAAAAGAACTGTATGAAAAATTAAAAGTAAAAGAAACGAAATTAAAAGAGATTGGTGAAAAAGTTAAGGCTGTTAATGAATTAACTGTGGAAGCACAAAAATCAAAAGAGCAATTTAACAATTTTACAAAAGAGTATAATGACAGTAAATTAGCATTCTACAAAGATGCAGAAATTAAGATTAAAGATCAGAAATAAAGAAGAATCTTAAGCATAATAAAAAGCCGGAGAAACATCGTTACAAATGTTTTTTCGGCTTTTTACGTTAAATGAATAGAAAAGACTGGAATTGATATCATAAAAGAGTTATAGTGAATTATTCCAAAGGAAACATTGTAAAGTAAGGAGAATGGAAATATGTCATATGAATTTTTACTCAAATTAGGTTTAGCACTCTTTTTAGGATTATTCATCGGGATAGATAGGCAGCTAAAGAATAAACCGCTTGGTGTGAAAACAAGTATGGTTATTTCTGTAGCAAGTTGTTTAATTACGATGGTTTCAATTGAAGCCGTACATGTATATTCTGTTCCAGGGCATACAAATATGGATCCAATGCGTCTAGCTGCTCAAATTGTGAGTGGGATTGGTTTTCTTGGGGCAGGTGTTATTTTACGAAGAAGTAATGATGTTATTTCTGGATTAACGACAGCTTCTATGGTGTGGGCTGCTTCAGCTTTAGGTATAGCAATTGGGGCAGGCTTTTATTTACAAGCGACGGTTGCAATGATTTTAATTATTTTAGCAATTAACGTACTTCCACAACTTGTGAAAATTGCAGGTCCGTATTCATTAAGACAAAAAGATTTATCTATAAAAATTACTGTAAAAGAGCATCATGAGTTAGATGGTATATTTAAGCAAATTAAAAATTTAGGTATGCATGTGAAACGCGTAAAAATTAAAGATATAGATGGTGGAGCATTTCAGCAATTGGAAATGGTTATTTTAGCTCCAGAAGATTTATATACAACAGAGTTATATAGTTCCCTGAAAGAGATTGATCGTGTTGTTTCAGTTGAAGTGGAAAGTAGATAATTGTGATAAAAAAGAGTGAAGTGCATTCACTCTTTTTTTATTTGGATTTTTAAGGAAAAAAATTGATATAATGATGAATAACAAGGGGGAGAAATGATGGAAATACATATTAGAAGAGCGATAAAAGATGATATACGAGGTATAGCAAAGGTGCATGTTGATAGCTGGAAAACAACGTATAAAGGGATATTTGCTGACGAATTTTTAGAAAATATAACATATGAGCAACGAGAAAAACAATGGGAAAACATTTTTCAACAAGAAGATACATACCAATATAGATTTGTAGCAGAGACGTCAGATGAAACAATAATCGGATTCATTGACGGGGGAGTGGAAAGAAGTGGTGCATATAATTGTGATGGGGAATTATATGCAATCTACCTTTTAGAAGAGTATCAAGGAATGAAAATAGGACAAAAGTTACTTCAAGCTTTATTATCGGAATGTATAAACAATGATATGCAATCACTTTTAGTTTGGGTCGTTACGAATAATCCTTCTAAAAATTTCTATGAAAAATTTAATCCTGAAAAAATTGATACGAAATTTTTAGAGAGATTACAGGTAGAAGAAACAGCATATTGTTGGAGAGATATAAATAATATTATTATGTAAACTTTATGTTTAAAAGAGGTATACCAATTAAGGTATACCTCTTTTGTTTAACCATTTTGGATAGATCACTAATGAAAAATAGTAAGTATGTAGTTTGAAACTGAGTATTTTCTTCGTGTATTTTTAACTAGATTAAAGAAAGGAGGGAAAACAAGAAAAATTAAAACAAATAAAAAAATTCTGAAATATACTATTGAATTGAATATCATTATCAATTAGAATCATAATTGATAACGAAATTCAATTATCAATTGTAATATGAAATTCCGATAGTGTTTATAGAAAGAGGAGGGCAAGTATGAAGCATGCGAAACAAATCGCGGAACATGCAACAATACAAAGTTTTTTAAATTGTTATTTAAGAGAAACAGGAAGTGGAGAATGGATTACAGAGGATAAAAGGATAGAGGATATTTTCTACCATTCATTTCAAAGAGATACTTGCTCTACTTATTTATGCTGTCGGTTATCGGCACAAAACATTACTTTGTATGGAGAAGTTATATATAAATCACCAACAGATCGCCATTTGTTTGGAGAACAATTTTATTACCAAATGGGAGATAGTAATTCTGTTATGAAAGCAGATTACGTTACAGTTATAACATTCTTAATAAAAGAGATGTCTATCAATTACGGAGAAGGGACGAACCCTGCTGAACTTATGCTTCGAGTTATTCGTAGTTGTCAAAATATTGAGGAATTTACGAAAGAGAGAATAGAAGATACATCTGCATTATACGGTGTCCATACATCCTTTATAGAAGCGGAACAATCGTTATTATTTGGACATTTAACTCATCCAACTCCAAAGAGTAGACAAGGTATTTTGGAATGGAAAAGTGCAATGTATTCTCCAGAACTAAAAGGAGAATGTCAGCTTCATTATTTTCGGGCACATAAAAGTATAGTGAATGAAAAATCATTATTATTAGATTCTACAACAGTAATTTTAAAAGAAGAATTACGTAATGATGAAATGGTTAGTAAGGAATTTATATCGAAGTATTGTAATGAAGATGAATATTCATTACTTCCAATTCATCCGCTTCAGGCAGAATGGTTATTACACCAACCTTACGTCCAGGATTGGGTAGAGCAAGGGGTACTTGAATATATCGGTCCTACTGGTAAGTGTTATATGGCAACATCATCACTTAGGACGTTATATCATCCCGACTCAAAGTATATGCTTAAGTTTTCATTTCCAGTAAAAGTAACAAATTCAATGCGCATTAATAAATTGAAGGAATTAGAGAGTGGTCTTGAAGGAAAGGAAATGCTAAATACAGCAATTGGTGAAGTGTTAGACAAGTTTCCAGGTTTTGATTTTATTTGTGATCCAGCATTTATTACATTAAATTACGGGGCAAAAGAATCTGGATTTGAAGTAATTATACGAGAGAATCCTTTTTACAGTGAACATGCAAATGACGCTACTTTAATTGCTGGATTAGTTCAAGATGCTATACCTGGGGAACGTACTCGTTTATCGAATATTATTCATCGACTAGCAGATTTAGAAGGTAAAAGCTGTGAAGAAGTAAGTTTAGAGTGGTTTAGACGATATATGAATATTTCTTTAAAGCCGATGGTATGGATGTACTTACATTATGGTGTTGCATTAGAAGCGCATCAGCAAAATAGCGTTGTTCAGCTAAAGGACGGTTACCCGGTCAAATATTATTTCCGTGATAATCAAGGTTTTTATTTCTGTAACTCAATGAAAGAGATGCTTAATAATGAGTTAGCTGGTATTGGAGAACGTACTGGAAATTTATATGACGACTATATTGTAGATGAGAGATTTCGTTATTACTTAATTTTTAATCATATGTTTGGACTCATTAATGGATTTGGTACAGCTGGATTAATTAAGGAGGAAATTCTTCTCTCGGAATTAAGATCTGTACTTGAATCGTTCCTTCCTTATAACCGTGAACCTTCGACCTTTTTAAGAGAATTGTTGGAAGAGGATAAGTTGGCATGTAAAGCAAATTTATTAACGAGATTTTTCGATGTCGATGAGTTAAGTAATCCTTTAGAACAAGCAATTTACGTACAGGTACAGAATCCTCTCGTTAGAGAAGTGGCTGTCCGTTCATAAATAACGTTAAAATTTCACGTAATACAAATAATGGTATTTTTCATAAGGTGGAGGAGTTATGAGAGTGGACATATATCATACGAGAATATTGAAAGCGCTTGAATCAAAAGATTACATTTCAGTACGAAGAAGAGTGTTACGTCAATTAGTAGAGTCGTTAATTTATGAGGGGATTATTACGCCAATTCGCATAGAAAACGAAGAACAAATTCTTTTTCTTATACAAGGACTTGATGAGGACAACAAAAGTGTCACGTATGAATGTTACGGAAGAGAACGAATGACATTTGGACGTATCTCTATAGATTCATTAGTAATAAGAGTTCAAGAGGAAAAACAAGAAATACACTCAGTCTCTCAATTTTTGGAAGAAGTTTTTCGGATTGTTAACGTAGAACAAACGAAATTAGATTCTTTTATTCATGAATTAGAACAAACGATATTTAAAGACACGATTGCACAATATGAAAGACATAATAAGGTGAAATATACCCAAAAATCGTACGATGACTTTGAAAGCCATTTAATAGACGGTCATCCATATCATCCTAGCTATAAAGCACGCATTGGGTTTCAATATCGTGACAATTTTCAATATGGATATGAATTTATGAGTCCAATAAAAATTATATGGATTGCAGCTCATAAGAAGTATGTGACTGTAGGTTATGAAAATGAAATGATCTATGACAATATTTTAAAAGGTGAGATAGGCGCGCATACATTAGAAACGTATATGGAACGAATTCACAGTGCGGGATGTAATCCAAAACAGTACGTGTTTATACCTGTTCATCCTTGGCAGTGGGAGAATTTCATCATTCCAAATTACGCTGATCATATACAGGATAAAAATATAATTTATTTAGGAAAATCAGCGGATGATTATTGCGCGCAACAATCGATGAGGACGTTAAGAAATGTTACGAATCCAAAGAGACCATATGTAAAGTTATCGCTGAACATACTTAACACTTCAACACTCCGTACGCTGAAACCATATTCAGTTGTGAGTGCACCAGCTATATCGAATTGGTTAAGTGATGTCGTAAGTCAGGATTCTTATTTAAGGGATGAATCGCGCATTATTTTGTTAAAGGAATTTTCGAGTGTAACGTATGATACGAATAAGAAAGCCACATATGGTTCATTAGGGTGCATTTGGCGTGAAAGTGTTCATAACCATTTAGATGAGCAAGAGGATGCGGTTCCCTTTAACGGCTTATATGCAAAAGAGAAAGACGGGACACCAGTTATTGATGCATGGTTAAACAAATATGGGATAGAAAATTGGCTACGATTACTGATTCAAAAAGCGATCATACCAGTTATACATCTTGTTGTAGAGTATGGAATCGTATTAGAATCACACGGACAAAATATGATTTTAGTTCATAAAGAAGGGCTACCTGTCCGTATTACATTAAAGGATTTCCATGAAGGACTTGAGTTTTATCGTCCATTCTTAAAAGAAATGAATAAATGTCCAGACTTTACTAAAATGCATAAAACGTATGCGAATGGAAAAATGAATGATTTCTTTGAAATGGATCGTATTGAATGTTTACAAGAGATGGTATTAGATGCACTGTTCTTATTTAATGTAGGAGAATTAGCTTTTGTACTTGCAGACGAATATGATTGGAAAGAAGAAAATTTTTGGATGATAGTTGTCGAAGAAATTGAAAATCATTTTAGAAAATATCCACACTTGAAAGATAGATTTGAAAGTATTCAGCTATACACTCCTACATTCTATGCTGAGCAATTAACGAAGCGACGATTATATATGGATGTGGACTCGCTTGTTCATGAAGTTCCAAATCCATTGTATAGAGCAAGACAACTTATGAAACAAAAATCAGTTGTTACAGGGGGAAATTATGCTAATCGTTAATAAACAAGAGTATAGCAAGAGTGATTTTGATTTGAGATTACAAGTTTATGAAGAAATGGAACAATTTCAAAAAGCAGCAGGAAATAGATTCGCGCTTTGTCTGAAAGATCCATTCGATATTATTACGCTTGTGTTTTTCTTAAAAGAAAAGAAATCCTCAGTATTGCTTATACATGAAGATACGCCAAAAGAAACGGCTATTGAAATGGCAAAGCGTGCAAATTGTATCGGGATTTTATATGGAGAATATGACGATTTTACGAAATTAGAAGTAGTGAAAGCTTTACTAGAAGAGCCCTCTTTATTGCAATATAGTTCTGGTACAACAGGAGAACCGAAACTGATTCGTAGAGCATGGACGGAAGTGGACACAGAAATTACGGCTTATAATGAAGCTTTAAACTGTGAAGTAGATGAAGTGCCGGTCGTTATGGCTCCTGTTTCACATTCATACGGACTAATATGTGGTACGTTATCCGCAATTACGCGGGGAAGCAAACCTATCATCATTACGAATAAAAATCCTAAATTCGCATTAAATATAGTTCGCAATACAGAAAAACATATCATATATGCAGTACCACTTATGTTACATATTATGGGGAGTTTCCCGCAAGGAACGTTTCAGTTTCATAAAATTATGACATCCGGAGCGCCTTTGCCAGAAGCATTGTTTTATAAACTAAAAGAAACGACAACATATATGATGCAGCAATACGGTTGTTCTGAAGCGGGTTGTATTAGTATATGTCATGATATGAAAAGCCATTTAGATTTAGGAAATCCGCTACCTCATGCGAGTATAAGCATAGGTTCAGATGAAAATATGCCTGAAGAAATCGTAGTGAAAATGAATGATAAGAAAATTTTCACGAAAGATTTGGGATATAAATCTGAGCGTGGCCTTCATTTTATGGGACGCATGGACGATGTGATTAACGTTTCAGGATTGAAAGTCTTTCCAATAGAGGTAGAAGAAACAATACTTCGATTAGAAGGTGTTCAAGAGGCCATTGTATATCGAGGGAAACATCCTGTCATGGGCGAAATTGTTAAAGCAAAAGTAATCTCTCATATTGATCCAGTGCGAATAAGAGAATGGTGTATGCAGCATTTACCATCTTATAAAGTTCCGCATGAGATTGAAAGTGTAACTGAAATTCCGAAAAATAAAACTGGAAAAGTAAGTAGAAAATTACTAGAGATGGGAGAGGTTACAACATGAGACGTGAAACATTAAAAAATGAAGTGTTGAAAATTATGACAGAAAAAATGGAGCTAAAAAATGTAACGCATTTAGAAGAAACGATGCGTTTAAACCAAGATTTATATATAGATTCGGTAATGATGTTACAACTCATAGTCTACATAGAAATGGATGTAAAGCTATGCGTTCCAGAGGATGAATTAGATCCAAAGGCATTTCTTACTGTAGGATCTTTGCTTGATTTTATGGAGGAGTTACAGCCGCTATAGGAAGTAAATGTGAATAACTAACCTTTAGGAAAGTGGATGAGAGTATGACTTCAATTAAAGTGCACTGTTTAGTGAGTTGTTTTTGTGAAATTATAAAAAGGCGTAGCGATATTGATTTTCGTCCATTTTATTTTGGACTATGGGACGGCGATTTTGATATAACAGAAGGCGGAATTATTTCGTATCACTCTGAAAACATTAACCATGATAATTACTTACTATGGTATGAAAAATTGTACGGTATGAAAGTGAACGAATGGTACGATCATGCAAAAGATAAAAATAGCAATGTAGAAATATTTTTAGAATTAGTAGAAAACAAGCCTGAAAATCGTTATGTCATTGTAATGGTTGATATGTCTCTATTACCAGAGAGGGAAAATAAATTTCATCAAAAACCATTTCCACATTATTTAATGATATCGAAGACAGAGAAAGAAGAAGAGTGGTTCATGCTAGATCCTGATTTTCGCTGGGAAGGGAATATGGAAAGAGAAAAAGTGCTTCACTCTGTTCAAGATAATCCATTTGGTGGAGGGTATTTCATTGATGTAGAAGAAATTCAGGAGCCAACAGAAGAAATGGTAGCGAGTTATTTCATAGAAACTTTCAAAAGAAATGACAATGAACTGACTATGGAATTGAAAAATTTAATTATAAAAATGGCAAATGAAGAAGAAGGTTATTCGCTTTCGGGTCTTGTAGCGGCAGTGAAGCAAATACCAGTACTTGCAATTCGTAAATATAGTTATGAACATGCCTTTGCATACTTCCGTGAAACGTTGCAATATTCGGAGCAAGAGTTTGATTATTGGTGTGATCGGGTAGAGGATATTGTACAAGGATTTACAAATGTACAGTATCGAGCAATTAAAATGGCGATGACGAATAATAAAGGCATGTTATTATCAATTGTTGAAAAGTTGGATGAAATGAATGTAATTGAACTGCAAATTAAGGCTGAATTAGAGAGACAGTTTGTATCATGGAAAGAAATGAAAACAAACGAGTCTGTCTTAGCATTTTAAAAACCTAACTGAATTTAAGATAAGGGAGTTCAAACCTATGAAATATTCATTATGTACTATTTCCTTTCGTCATCAATTAATTTCATTTACTGATATTGTTCAATTTGCATATGAAAACGGTTTTGAAGGAATTGAATTGTGGGGGACGCATGCACAAAATTTGTATATGCAAGAGTATGAAACGACAGAACGAGAATTGAATTGTTTAAAGGATAAAAGCTTGGAAATTACGATGATAAGTGATTACTTAGACATATCATTATCGGCAGATTTTGAAAAAACGATAGAGAAATGTGAACAACTTGCAATATTAGCTAATTGGTTTAAAACAAACAAAATTCGTACGTTTGCTGGACAAAAAGGTAGCGAAGATTTCTCGGAACAGGAGAGAAAGGAGTATGTGAATCGTATTCGCATGATTTGTGAAGTATTTGCTCAGCATAATATGTATGTACTTTTAGAAACACATCCAAATACGTTAACGGATACGCTGCCTTCTACTTTGGAATTATTAGGAGAAGTAGATCATCCGAATTTGAAAATAAACCTTGATTTTCTTCATATATGGGAGTCTGGTGCAGATCCAATAGACAGCTTCCATCGACTAAAGCCGTGGATACAACATTACCATTTTAAGAATATATCGTCAGCAGATTATTTGCATGTGTTTGAACCAAATAATGTATATGCAGCAGCGGGAAGTCGAATTGGTATGGTTCCATTATTTGAAGGTGTGGTAAATTATGATGAGATTATTCAGGAAGTGAGAGATACTGACCATTTTGCTTCACTCGAATGGTTTGGACATAATGCGAAAGATATATTAAAAGAAGAAATGAAAGTATTAACAAATAGAAATTTAGAAGTAGTAACTTCTTAATATAAAATGATGTAAGAGTCTCTCATTGTAGAGACTCTTTTTTAAAAAATACAAATAACCAAAAATTACCATGTATTTAAATTAAAATTTAACACAATTTATATATAAATAAGGAGGTGATTGGTAATGGCTAGAAATCGTAACTCTAATCAATTAGCATCACATGGAGCACAAGCAGCTTTAGATCAAATGAAATATGAAATTGCACAAGAATTTGGTGTACAACTTGGCGCTGATACTTCTTCACGTGCAAACGGTTCTGTAGGCGGTGAAATTACAAAACGTCTAGTAGCGATGGCAGAACAACAACTTGGTGGCGGATATACTCGCTAATTTTAGAAGGTTATAGGAGAAAGGAAGGATTCTTCCTTTCTTTTTTTTTCAATTAATTGGTATGAATATATTGCGAACTGGATTCAAAGAATAGGAATAATACTATATTTTCCCCAATTTCTTTTGTTGTGAATGGGAAGTAGTAAAGATGTAATAGCCCTGGTGGAATGAAAAATTACGTTCCAGCAGGGCTATTATATGGTCAGAAATATACGATGAAAGGGTTCCGAAGCCAACATGTTAAAAAAAGAAAACTGTTGTTTAATTGCGCTTGCATCAGTTCCACTTGTTATGACATTAGGGAATTCAATGCTTATTCCAATTCTGCCGACTATTGAAAAGAAATTACATATTTCATCGTTTCAAGTATCCATGATTATTACAATTTACTCTATTGTAGCCATTTTACTTATACCGATTGCTGGTTATTTATCAGATAGATGGGGACGAAAGATGATAATGGTTCCGAGTTTGCTGATTGCGGCTATAGGCGGAGCGGTAACAGGTTGGGTATCATGGAAAGTTGATAATCCCTACACTTGGATACTGATTGGTAGAGCGATTCAAGGTATTGGTGCAGCTGGTGCAATGCCAGTTGTTATACCTTGTGTTGGTGATTTATATAAAGATGAAAAACAAGTTAGTACAGGTTTAGGAATCATTGAAACATCCAATACATTTGGAAAAGTGCTGAGCCCTATTTTAGGATCCGCTCTTGCTGCCATTGTATGGTTCTTACCATTTTGGGCGATTCCAGTTTTATGCGTAGTATCAATTGTTTTGTTACTTGTTCTAGTAAAGGCAAAGAAACAAGAAGGAGAAGTACCACCACTTAAAGAGTTTATAAAATCGATTATCTCTACGTTTCGAGAAAAGGGAAGATGGTTAATTGCCATTTTTGCATTAGGTGCAATTATTATGCTTATTTTATTCGGAATTCTTTTTTATTTGTCGACGATACTGGAATCAAAGTATGACATTCATGGTGTATGGAAAGGGTGTGTACTTGCTATCCCGCTACTTGTACTGTCACTTAGTTCATATATGGCCGGTAAAAAAATTGGAGATAATCAAAATGTTATGAAGAAGTGTATTTATATTGGTTTTTTAATGGCAGCTGCATCAATCATCATTCCTTTATTTATAAAAGGGATTTATTTACTACTTCTTTGTCTCGTTATCATGGGGATAGGAATTGGTATGGCACTCCCATGTTTAGACTCCCTAATTACACAAGGAATTGAAAAGGAGCAAAGGGGAACGGTTACATCTTTTTATAGTTCAATGCGATTTATCGGTGTAGCAGCTGGCCCACCTCTATATTCTTTTTTCATGAAAGGTGCTGACCATGAAGTGTTTTATGTAACAAGTATTTTCGCTGGTATTGGTGCCGTTATAGCAATGATTTGGATTAAACCAGCAAAAGATGCAAAGAACGTAAAAGAGAAATCGGAACCTACTTCATAATTTGTAAGAGAATTGCATGATGTTTTAGATAACATGCAATTCTCTTTCGTTCATTAAGAATACATAACTTGTTTTAACATATAAAGCGCGACACCCCATATGATGAGACCTGAAAACTTATTTAATAATACGATTGTCTTTCCAGTTGAGTCTACTCTTTTTAGAAATTTCCCCGCTAAAGCTAAGCTTATAAACCAAATCCAAGAAACGATAATAGTTGCAAGTGTGAAAGCCCATTTTTCACTTCCTATGTATTGAATAGAATTTGTTCCGATTACACCGATTGTATCTAAAATTGCATGTGGATTCAATAACGAAACCGATGCAGCAAAAAGGATTTGCTTTTTTAATGGCATGCTGTTTTCTTGTTTTATATCGTTGGAAGGGTTACTTCTCCAAATAACAAAGCCCATATATAGGAGAAAGAAAAATCCAATTATATATAACGTGTTAGTTAGCCAAGAAAAAGTAAGGAGTACAAGGGAGACACCTTGCACCGCAATCAATATGAGTAACGTATCACATATAGAGGCAGTTAATACTACAGGGGCTGCCCTCCAAATGTTTGGTTGGCTCGCACCTTGGTTAAAGACGAAAACATTTTGGACACCTAATGGAATGATAAGACCAAATGCAAGAATGATACCATGAATAATTGCTTCACTCATCATATTACCTCCTATTTTAATTCATTATGATAGTGTATATTGTATAGAAGAAATGAAAATTTGTATCCATCCATATGGTTGGAGAGGTTACCAACCAAAAAGAATATAAGGTGAGATGATGGAAAGATTTGTTTGGAAACCGAATATGTCTCTAGCGACTCCTCTGTATAAACAAATAGAAACGTATATAAAAGAAAGAATCGTTAATGGAGAATGGACTGTTGGAACGAAATTACCTTCACAAAGAGATTTGGCACATACATTTGGTGTGAACCGGAGTACAATTGTAATGGCTTTCGATGAACTAGTGGCAAAGGGATACATTGAAGGGAATGGCAGGAAAGGAACAATTGTTATAAATAATAATGAGAAGGATTCAACGTACGCACCCCCGCCTAATTGGCAGTCTTATGTAGAAACAGGACTTCATTACCCGAATCTGCCTGCTATTCAAGAGATTAATCGAGCTGAATTTTATCCGCATGTAATTCGTTTAGGAACAGGTGAGCTCGCGCCAAGTCTTTTACCTGAAAAAAAGATGAAAGAGATTATGAATAAGCTTTTAGCATCAAAGGTGACACTTGGCTATGAAGAGCCGAAAGGAAGTCTCTCTTTAAGGGAAAAGATTGCGGACTACTTAAAAGGACATGGTGTATATGTAACTCCTGATTCTATATTAATTGTTTCAGGAGCAATTCAAGCGTTGCAACTTATTTCTATGGGGCTTCTTCCGAAAGGGGCATCCATCTTATTAGAAAAACCATCCTATTTATATTCGCTTAATGTTTTTCAATCAGCAGGAATGCGTTTAATTGGAATGCCAATGGATGAGAACGGTTTACATGCATCATATATTACGAAATATAAGAAGCAATTTAATGCATCTATTTTATATACAATCCCGTCTTTTCATAATCCGACGAACTTTAGTATGAATACGAAGAAGCGAATAGAAGTGATGGAAATATGTAACGAAATTGGATTGCCTATTATAGAGGACGCGGTATATCAAGACTTATGGTTTGATGAGCCTGTTTCAAAGCCATTAAAAGCATATGATAAAAACGGAATTGTATTACATATCGGGAGTATGTCTAAAGTTATTAGTCCAGGATTAAGAATTGGATGGATTGTTGGATCTGAGCCTGTCATTCAAAGATTGGCAGACATAAAAATGCAAACAGATTATGGTTCAAGTTCTATATCCCAACAAATTGCAGCGGAATGGTTTACAAATGGATTGTATGATGAACATTTACAGGTTGTAAGAACTAAGTTGAAAAAACGCAGAGATTTTATGTTACAAATGTTAGAGAAATATTGTCGTGATATAGCAACATGGTATGAACCGACAGGTGGTTTTTATATTTGGTTACATATGAATGTACCCGTTTCGAACCGTAACTTATTTGACAAAGCTTTGAAAGAAAAGATTTTATTAAATCCAGGTACTTTATATGATAGAAGTGCAAACCAATTTTTGCGTCTATCATATTCATACGCAACGTTAGAAGAAATTGAAATAGGTATAAAAAAGCTTGCACAACTAATGAAAAAGTAAGAGGAGAAAATAATGAAACAATATGTAATTTGCCAAATTATCAATGGAGATAAATATTTAGCTGCTTATGCGGAGACGAAGCAGGAAGCAATTGAAAAAGCGGAATTGCTAGGATTACGAACGGGAAATCGATACACAGTTATTACTGTGGAAGAAGCTGAAGGATTAACGTATCCGTAAGCAACTTATAATAAATTATGCAGGAAGTAAATAAGCCTAGTAATATATAATATTACTAGGTTTATTTTTTTGAAAGCGTTACGTGTTCTCGTATGAAAAATAATAGTATTATGAGTCAAGTTGACGGAAATACCGATTTGTTTTTCGATCCTGATTTCCGTTTCTATATGCATCAATATATTGTCTGAAATTCCAAGATTGTAAAAACTTATTTGCGGCGTTATAACCAGAATCGTAAAGCCACTCTTTTTCTTCCTTTGTTAAGTCAAAGTTTGTACTAGTAATGGCTCCTGTTGGAATTATAATCGTTCTTGCTTTTGATTCCTTATCTAAATGACGTAAATCATGGGCTTGCATCATTGTTTTAAATAGTCCTTTGAACATGGAGATAGGCTCGTTATAGTGAGCGGGATCAGCTTGAATCTCATCTTTTACGAAATGAAATCCAAAAGTCGGCCAGCGAGGAGAGGTAGGTGAGTCGAAAATCCAAATTGGGTAATTGCTTAAAATCCCTCCATCAACCATATAACAAGGTTGCTTCCATTTTGGGGTTCTCCATTTTACGGGTTCAAAAAAGAAGGGGATTGTACTACTCATTCTTACAGCTTTAGCAATAGAGAAGCGATAATTTAAAAATCCGTAGTTCGGTAAGTCATCGGGAAAGATAACCATTTTGCCATTACTTATATCAGAAGCGATAATTTTAAGCTTATTTAAATCAGGTAAATCTGTAAATAAGTGAACTCCTTTTTTTCGAAGTAATTCTTCAATCCATTCTTCTATGAAAATATTAGAGTAAATACCAAGAGTAGTCCATGCGCTTAATCCTTTTCCAATAAACGGGATTCTGTCAATAAAGGTTCTCTTCGTAAACTTATTATAATCAATATCAGTTATAATTGTTTTTAACTCTGAACAAGAATATCCTGCTGCAAGGAGCGCAGCGATAATGGAACCAGCTGATGTTCCAGCTACACGCTCCCATTCATAGCCTTTTTCAGCTAACGCGCAAATTGCTCCTACATGCGCAATTCCGCGTACACCGCCTCCTTCAAAAACACCATCAATCTTCATCAAGCATACTTCCTTTCGAATAAAGGATTTGAAAATTGCAAAAAAGCACGTATTGCACGTGCTTTTTTGCAATAGTTTTTAAATTTACTAGCAGCCTACAAAGCCGCCCCAACAGCTAGCTCCGATGATGATTAGAAGGATAAATAAAACGATTAATAAAGCGAAACCTCCATAACCACATCCACCACCACAACTACCGCCGTAACCGTAACCGCCGCAACTATATCCGTAACCCATGTGGAATTCCTCCTTAAATTAAAAATAAAAATGAACGAGGGGAAAATGTACTGGAAGAAATAATGAACTATCGTGTTTGTAGGAACAATGTATACTATGCTTTTTTAAACTTGTTCGCGTATGGAGGAAGAGCCCGTTTTTTTGGAGGCTTGTTGTTTTTACAAGGAATGGAGTATAATTTTTGTGCGATGATACAAATAAGTATGTAAATATAAGGAGAATTTATGAATAAACAAATTGAAGTATTAATTGATAAATATGGGCTGACACATTTAAAAGAAGAACTTATTAATACTGTATTTCCTTGTGTAAAAGTTGTGCCAAAGCAGGAGGAAACAGTTGCGGTAGGTAGTTCGAAAATGGGAGGAGTTCCTGATTTGCCAGCTACATTTGAATACCCAACGCATAAAGGAAATCCGTTACAGTTTCTCGCTCAATTTAATTTAAATGATTTACAAAATGTTGGTATAGATCACAATCTCCCTAAGACAGGAATGTTATATTTCTTTAGCATTGAAAATTATTTTGAAGAAGATGTGAAGCCAACTGAAGCGGGGCGTGTGCTTTATTATGATGTTCCTGTAGAGCAATTAAGCAGAGCAGATGAATTGCAAACGCATTATAACCAGTGTGCAACTACTTTTGAATTGACATATAAATTGCCAGAGCTCTTCATTGAAGATGAGGCTGATTCAGATCGATTCTTACAATTGCTTGAAGAGTTAATTCCAGACAACTACGATAGCCATCAAATGTTTGGAGAGCCATTCTCTGTACAAGAGGAAGTATTATATGAGACAGGAGAATATATGGGGATAGACCCGCAGCAAATGACGCTTTTATTCCAAATTGATTCAGATACTAAAAATTGTAATATGATGTGGGGAGATTTAGGAATGCTTTATTTCTGTATTGGAAATGAAGACTTGAAAAATCGACGTTTTGAAAATACATGTTGTGTATTACAAACTTGTTAATGAAGAAGGTTGTTCTTGTAAAAAGAACAACCTTTTTACAATGTTAAATATGCATAATCTCATATGACCTATACGAAAAAGTATTGTATACTCTGAAACTATACGATACTTTTTTCGTATAGTTATAGAATGTAAGGAGTGACGAGATGGGAAAGACAAGTAAGTATGTGACAGCTACCCTGCTTTGTTCAACTATAGTAATGGGAGGCTTACACGCGTCAACGGTATCTTATGCAGCTACGAATCCGACTGTAGCGACAACACAAACAGATGCAAAGCTATTAAATGATTTCAGAAAAGAATTAAAAAAACAGGTTGATAATCGAGAAGAAAATATGACAATCACTTATAAAACGAAAGATAGAAATGCTAGAAATGTTATGGATCAATTGTATGGTGAGTTTAATAAAATTGTAGATGCAGATGAGTATATAAAATATAATGTAGCGTCTACTAAATATTCTATTAAAGGGCTACCAGGAAACTATACGTTTACACTGCAAGTGAAATACCGTGAATCAAAAGAGCAAACACAATATGTAAAATCTCAGGCAAAAGCAATTATCAGTTCAATTATAAAACCTGGAATGGATGAGCATGAAAAAGTAAAAGCTATTCATGATTACGTTGTAAAGCATGTATCTTATGATACGTCTTATGAAGCGTATACAGCATATGAAGCATTAGCGAATCGTTCTGCCGTTTGCCAAGGATATACGTTATTAACATATGAATTGCTAAAAGAAGCGGGGATCGAAAACCATATTGTAACAGGTACAGGAAATGGACAAGCTCACGCATGGAATTTAGTAAACATTGAAAACAAATGGTATCACCTTGATACGACATTCGATGATCCAGTACCAGATAAAGCTGGACGTGTAACATATTCGTATTTTAATATGTCTGACGAGCAATTAAGTAAAGATCATGAATGGGATCGTAGTAAATATCCAGCGGCATCTACAAGTTACTTTAATGAATTAACAAACAAAATAAAAGCGGGTAGTTCAAAAACTGCTGCATATGAACAAATGTTAAAAGAAACAAATTTAAAATATTTGTCTGCACAATACGGGGCAGACAACTACAGTGAATTTAAGAAAAAATTACAGCAACAATTTGCTTCTAAGCCAGAAAAGGTAGAAGTACGATATAAGCAGTCTATGGATGGAACAATGCAAGATATAAAGAAAGTGTTAAATGAAATAAATTGGCCAAAAGGTGCAAAGCGTGTATCTTATCAAGTAGCACCATATAGTGCAATGGCAGATTATTCATTAGCGACAATTACATTTACGTATTAATTAATGAAGAAGAGCATCTGTAAAGGGTGCTCTTTTTATTATGTATTACTTCAAAAAACAGAATTGTGTGATAAAATCAATAGGAAGGATGTGGAATATAAATGAATTTGTTCGAAAGTAACATATTTACATTGATATATACTTGCTTAGTAATTGGACTTATCGTTTTATTTTTCCTATCATTTACTTTATTTATTAGAAGATTATTGCAAAGCAGCGCTGCAAAAAAGCAACAAGTGATGCATATGAATCAGAAGCTAGATCGAATTATTGAATTGCTTGAAAAAGATAAGAAATAGTGATAGAAGATGTATGAAAAGGAGAAGAGTATGGCTAATTATATAAAAGAATTACGTGAAAAAGTAGGGCATGACTGTGTTCTCATAAATTTTGCGGGTGGTTGTGTATTGAATGAACATGGAGAAATATTGCTGCAAAAAAGAGGCGATTTTAACGCTTGGGGATTTCCTGGAGGGGCAATGGAAATTGGAGAATCTGCCGCAGAAACTGCGATTCGAGAAATAAAAGAAGAAACAGGTTATGATGTAGAAGTAAATGAGCTTATCGGGGTATATACAAAATATTTCCAATCATATCCAAATGGAGACAGAGCCCAGTCCATTTTAATATTCTTTTCATGCTCAATTACCGGAGGAGAGAAAAAAGTAGACGGTGATGAAACATTGGATTTGAAGTTTTTCCCGCTAAACAAAATGCCACCATTGTTTAATCAACAACATGAGGATTGTTTGCAGGACTTAATAGAAAAAAGAGTAGGAATGTATCGCTAACATATAAAAAAGAAGCTAATGAGATTAGCTTCTTTTTTATGTTTTATTTATTTCCACCAATCATCAAACATTGATGCTGGAACTTGTCTTTTATGTTCGCTCACTTTGTAACGTTTTTCAATTTTTTCTGCAACGTCAGTTGGAACTGCTTTACCTTCTAAATAATCATCTAGTTGATCATACGAAATACCTAACTCCGTTTCATCAGCTTGACCTGGTTTTTCATCCAATAAATCAGCAGTTGGCATTTTTAAGTAAAGTCGCTCATCCGCACCTAATTCTTGTAAAAGAGCACGTCCTTGACGTTTCGTTAAACCCGTTAATGGTAATAGGTCTGCACCACCATCTCCGAATTTTGTAAAGAATCCTGTTACAGCTTCTGCAGCGTGATCTGTTCCGATAACAAGGAGCCCTTTTTGTCCACCGATTGCATATTGTGTAACCATGCGGATACGTGCTTTCACGTTACCTTTATTGAAATCTGTTAACGATTCCCCTAATAAGTTTTCGTATTGATTTGAGAAAGCATCAACTGTTGAAGCGATATCAAATGCAACAGATTGATCCGCTTGAATAAATTGTAATGCTAATTGCGCATCATCTTCATCTTTTTGCACTTTATAAGGTAGGCGCACAGCGATAAACGTTGCGTTACCACCTTCATTACGAATTTCCTCCACTGCAAGCTGAGCTAAACGTCCAGCTAATGTAGAGTCTTGTCCGCCACTAATTCCAAGTACAAATCCTTTCGCACCCGTTTTTTTTACATAATCTTTTAAGAAATCAACACGTTTACGGATTTCTGCTTTCGGATCAATTACAGGCTGAACATGTAATGCTGTCATAATCTGTTCTTGTAATGTCATTATGTTTCCTCCTATTCGTATTAAAGCGGTAAATAAGTTTATATGTATATTGGTACATACTTCTATCCTTTATTATTTCGCAAAACTAACGAATATACAATAGGATGCGTGTATGAATATGAATGTAGTCATTATAATGAAACTGCTTCGTTTAAGCAATTTTTTTGAAACCTTTCAATAATGTCATGTAATCTGGTGAAACTTTTAATATAAAAAGTCTCGAACTGATATGTAGAAATGAGGATGTTTCCTCTTAACGAAATAAAAGGTACTACAAAATTATTCTAGAAAATAGAGCAATTTGTACTACCTTTTCATTTGGTAATCACTGTTTTAAAAATATAACGCTATTAGAAAAATTAGTTAGACGTATATAAAGTAATCTGTGATTGTTGCACAAAGAGTCGAATATTTGCAATTGTGTCCCCTGAAATTTTAAATAATTCTTGGGCACGCTTTTCATATATTTTTTGACCTTTAGAATCGACATCACTAAAATCTATATTTAAATCAGGATATAAATATACTCTGTTTTCATGTGGCATGCCTCGGATGGTAAAGAAATGAGTCCCTAAAAATAGCAAATATTTTTCAATACTTGCAAGTAGTTCTTCAAATTGATTTTGCAAACCATTATTAAAAAAAACTATTGATGGTTTTTCGCTCCAAGAAACGAATTCTCTCAAGGTATTTCTCCAATCATAATTGAGTGCACATTGATGGTTAATATTCCCGATAATGTCAATTAATCTTTCTTCCTCAATTCTTTTAATCACGTCATTCAATAAAGTTTCATCTTTTTCAAGTAACTTCTCTCGCTGCTTTCGCTTTTCTGTTAGTGCATTAGTATTTGTAATTTCTGAAGGTCTTACCCAACCTCTAAAATGATACTCTACATTATCTTTTGCAATAAAGTTATGTAAAGACAAAGTTACTTCTGTTGCAATTTGATCAATATTTCTAATGAAACTCACTAAATTGGATGTAACCATCTGTTTAAATTCTTCGTATTTTTTAACTTTTGGCTTAGGAACATCACGTTCATAAACTGCTAAATTAACATTTTTACTTTTTTTGTTTGCTAGGTACTGGTCATCCAAAACAATTGCAAAAACAGGAATGTTATGCTCTAATGCGAATTCATACTCCAATTGCGTGTAACTCTTACCACGCTCTGTATCAACAGAACCGTACTTTCCACCAAAGATTAGCACTAAGACATCGGATTCTTTAATCCATTCTTCAATAATCGGCCATTGACTTTTATTAGCAGCAGTAAATAATTCCATTCCAGCAGGAATATGTCCTGCTCTTAAGATACTTTCTACTGCTTTTTGTCTTTCTTCTTTTAGATCTAAGTAAGTTGATGAGACAAAAACTTGTAATTTTTTTTTCAAGTGTGGCTCCTCCTCTATTCGTTACTCTATTTTACTTTTCAAAATTGGTTGTTTTCTATTTGAATAAATTAATAATTCTTTTAGCAAGTTCTTCTCTTACAGGAAAGCGCTAATACTAATTATAGATAAATATTAGAATTATAGGAAGAGAAATGAAGTATGTTATAGGATAAAAATAGATTTGGTGGTTGAGAATAAAATTAGAAAAACATAAGTAGATTTACTGAGTTGATGGGGAAACAGAAAAGTAAAAATGAAATGTAGTTAAATAGTAATTCTATTTTAAAGTTGAATTGGATTTTAATTATTGACTTATTATGAACTCTAACCAAATAAAACTGGCAGGTTTTTATTTTTTTAAAGTTTTTTTCGAATTTGGTTTCCGTTTTGATATGTTCTATATACAATACAAGTGTAAGATGAATAACTAACAAAAAAATACAATTCGGAGCGTGATTTATATGTTAAAAGATCTTAAGAAAGTTGCTAATGAAAATATTGATGGTAGAGCTAAATCAGGCTTTAAACAAGTAGTTTTAAGAACGAAGGCTATATATGAGATGAGCGATAGTACAATCGATCATGAAATTGCTCGTGAAATAGCATTTTTTATTTTGAATCATGAATACGGTTCAGAAAAATGGAAAGAATACCCTGAACAAATGGAAGAAATTTTAGATAGAGTAGCAGATTGGACATATAGTCATTTATGGTATTATGGACATTACACATATATACAAGATACATATAGTGAAGAAGTGTATCAGAAGCATAAGCAAGATTGGGAAGAGTACAAATCTAAAACTCAAACGATGAGACAAATTAAATTTGCTGTAAAGCGTCTTATGAAGCCAGATAATCAAGAATATTTTAATTTAGAAAGAATTAAAGACCGAATAGAATTTATGAGTGAGCAAAAGAAGTAGAAGTGGATTAATTAGTAAAAATAATCATAAAAACATTATATATAAATTATACAAATTTGGAGGCCGTTAAAATGACAAGAAAAACAAAGAAAATGTTAGAAAAGGAATTGCAAGTACTAAAGTGGGAATTAACAAATAAAAACCATGAATTAGAAGATTTAAAAGAAAAATTGAATGAAGTTCGGTTGGAGAAAGAGTATTGGTTTATAGAATCTGAGATTCTTAGTTTCCATTTAACTAATGAAAAACTTAAACAAGAAGTTGGCTATGAACATTATAAAGAAAATTATGGTAAAGCTATAAAAGAATTAGAAAATGTAAAGAAATACAAAATGTTGGAAATTAAGGGAAGACAAAAATTAAAGCTAAAAGAATATATAATTACAGATTATTACAATGCAACTTGTGGAGGATTCTGAAACAGTTTTTAATGTCAATATGTATTTGGTATAGCATGAATGATATTTGGGATAAAGAAACTGTAAAATGACATCTTGAATATATTAGATAGTTTGAAGTAATATCTATTGAAAAAGACTTACTAGTTCTCTAGTAGGTCTTTTTGCTATCACCAAATGGTTACAAATTCCAATGAACGATTTATAATGAAGTCATGGTGAAGTGGTAGATATAAATGGGACAAGGGAGTGTTGTAAGTGGGATTTGTGATATGAACCATAAGTTTTCCGAAACGGCAAGCTTATGGTTCTTTTTGTTTGCGGTAAACTTATGCTTTCTGTAGCTTTGAAATAAATTCGTACCGATTATAAAAAAAGTTGATCGTTTTTATCCCTTTGGGTTTACTTATCTATAGGGATATTTTTATTAATAAAAGAAACATGATATATAAACTGAATATAAAAACGTTTTAATCCTTTAAAAATATTCCATAATTTAGTATTATTTAAATATGGGATATTTTGTTTACATGAAAGGGGTAACTATATGTTTTTACAAAAATATAAAGGTTTGATTATTGGGATAATTGGTGCTGTTATAGGGATATTATCTTTCTTTTATCTTAAAGATTTAGATTATATGTATAGATTGGGTCTTAGATTATTTT
>NZ_QOZX01000025.1:0-33759 GCF_008368895.1 Bacillus sp. BB081 | reverse complement strand
ATGATTCGGGGTACAGTTCACTTAGCTTTTAAGGCGTTTTTTTATTAGTTGTTATTTTGCTTTAACGGTTGTATGACTAGAAGCGACACTTTCATTATGCAATCGATCAACTGCAGTTACTACATACGTATACGTTTCTCCAGAAATAGCTGTTTTATCTACATAAATCTCTCCAAGTTTTGTTTTTCTTACAGTAGTAAGTAAATGTTTCGGGTTTTCTATATCCACTTCATTTTTTCCATTCACACGGTAAATGGCGTAATAAGCAGAGTCATTCTCTCTATTATCAATGATACCTACAGCAATACCTTCATCTCTTGGAATAGCACCTTTTAAAGTCGGTTGTTTTGGTGGATCATGATCAAGCCAAGGCATAGATGGGATTAATGCAGGATGTTTATATATGTCTTTTGAGAGTCTATCTTTAACTCCTAGTGGATTGTTATTCATATCTTTTAAGCTAAAATGCATACTACCTTTTATTTCAGGATATAGTCGGTTTAATGCAATTTGTCTTGGGTATTCTTCAGGATCAGACCAAGCTGGGACAGAATTATTATTAATTTTATAGGCCGCCTGACCGATGTATAGGTGAATCGGTTTATTATTTGTTTCTTTTACCCACCAATCTATTAATATGTCATATGCAGCTGGTGTGAAACCAATATTCCAATATATTTGCGGTGTAATGTAATCAATATAACCTTTTTGTATCCATTCACGTGTATCAGCATAAAGGTCATCATAGTTTCTTTGACCTGCAGTTGTGTTAGACCCAGTTGGATCGTCAGCTATATTTCGCCATACGCCGAACGGACTTATGCCAAACTTTACGTATGATTTTTCTTGTTTTATAGCAGTATTTAAACCTTTGACAAGTTCATTTACATTGTCACGTCGCCAATCTTCTATATTTGTAAATCTACCATTATTATACGTTTCGAACGTTTTTTGATCGGGGAATTCTTCACCAGCTACTTTATATGGATAAAAATAATCATCCATATGCAGCGCGTCAATATCGTAATTTTGTACGATTTCTAAAGCGCCTTCTGTAATAAATTTTTTCACTTCTGGAATACCAGGGTTGTAATATAACTTTCCTCCATAAGGTACAACCCAATCCGGATGCTGTTTTGCAGGGTGGTTATCCGATAATCGATTTATATCAGTGTGATTCATCGTTATTCGATATGGATTAATCCATGCGTGGAATTCTATATTTCTTTTATGTGCTTCTTCAATCATAAATGCGAGTGGATCATATCCAGGGTCTTTTCCTTGTGTCCCCGTAATGTATTCAGACCAAGGACCGTAATTGGAAGGGTAAAAAGCATCAGCGGTTGGTTTTATTTGTACAACAACTGCATTCATACCAGTGTTTTTTACATCGTCTAATAATCTAATAAACTCTTGTTTTTGATTTGCGATAGGTAAGCCAGTTTTTGAGGGCCAGTCAATATTAAGTACAGATGCAATCCATACAGCACGTAATTCATATTTTTTATACGTAGTATTTACTTCAGCGTAAGTAGAGTGAGGAGAAATGAAAGAGAAAGGAATAAAAAAGATGACGATACAACATATCACTAATAAACGTTTCATGATTATTTATACGCCTCCCTATTATATGGTTAGCTAATATGATATCCGAGGTGAGGTTGTTCTTACAATTGAGAAAAATAAATATTGAAACATTAATTTAATAGGGGAAATATTTTTAGTGAAATTTACTTTCAATATAACTAAATTCTTTTACTTCTTCATATGCTTCTTAGTAAAGTGAAACTTCCTTTCATTCGAAGGGGATAAATTATAAGTATAGGAGGATTAATAAATGAAGGTTTTATTCGTTTGTTCTGGAGGGATGTCCAGTGCAATTGTTGTAAACGCTTTAAAAAAAGAGGCGGAGAAAAAAGGTGTAAACATGGAAGTCCATGCCATTGGAACAAGTGAGATAGAGGAAGAAGTAAAGAATGGTTGGGACGTTGTTATGGTTGCACCTCAAGTAAGACATAGATTTGAATCTGTTAAAAAATTCGCTGAAGAGGAATCTATCCCGTGCGGTATCATACCGCCACAAGCATACACGCCGCTTGGCGGACCGACTTTATTAAAAACTGTAAATGATTTAATTCGTTAGGGGGAAGCGTTATGAATAAATTTGTCACGTTTCTTGATAGAAACTTATCTGGACCGATGGCGAGGCTTTCTGAACAGAGGCATTTACAAGCAATCCGTGATGGAGTTATTTCAGCGTTACCATTTATTATTGTAGGAAGTTTCTTTTTAATCGTAGCATTTCCACCATTACCGAAAGATAGTTTCATATCTGTTTGGGCATTAAAAAATCAAACAAGTATATTAATACCATATCGTTTAACGATGTTTATTATGTCTTTATATATAGCATTTGGAATAGGATATAATTTAGCGAAAAGTTACAAGCTAGATGCTTTATCAGGAGCACAGCTTGCAGTATGTTCATTACTATTAACATTAACGCCTGAATTAATTGATAAAAAAGGGTTTATGCTTCCGATGGCAAATCTCGGAGGTCATGGATTATTCGTGACAATGATTGTTTCTATTTTATCAGTTGAGATTTTAAGATTTTGTAAGACGAAAAATGTAATGATTAAAATGCCAGAACAAGTACCGCCGTCTGTTTCACGTTCGTTTGAAGCACTTATACCTGCTGCATTCGTTATTATTTTAATGAGTTTAGTAACTGTCGTTTTTAGTATTGATTTACATCATGTAGTTGATAAATTAGCGGCTCCGTTAGTAAAAGCTGGTGATAGTTACTTCGGTGTAATCATTCCAGTATTTTTAATTACATTTTTTTGGTCATTCGGAATTCATGGTGTGTCGGTTGTTGGAACTGTTGCCCGGCCATTATGGGAAGTATATTTAGGGAAAAATGGTGAAGCAGTTGCTAGTGGCGCAAATCAGTTACCATTCATTTCACCAGAACCATTATACCAATGGTTTATATGGATTGGTGGTTCTGGTGCGACGCTAGGACTTGTATTAGCTATGATTGTATTTGGTCGATCAAAATATTCGAAGGCATTATCAAGAACTTGTATTGTGCCTGGTATTTTTAATATTAATGAACCTGTTATTTTTGGATTGCCAATTGTACTAAACCCAATATTAATTATCCCATTTATCATTACACCACTAGTAACAGCAACTATTGCATACTCAGCAACTGCGATGGGGTTTGTTACACCAACACATATAATGCCTCCATGGACATTACCAGCTCCAATTGGTGCATATTTAGCAACAGGTGGGGATTGGAGAGCGATTGTACTCGTATTTATAAACATAACAATATCATTCCTTATTTATTTACCATTCTTTAAAATGTACGACAAAAACATGCTTGAAATTGAGAAAAATGGTGATGGGGAATCTGTTAATCCGTAAGTTTTATATTTTATTTTGAGTGATAGGCATTTTGTCTATCACTTCTTTCACATGAAGTTCAGAGAGGGTGAAATGGAATGAATATAAAATTTAGTTATAAAGGTGTATTTTTATTATTATTTGGAGTGATATGTGCAAATTTACTTTTTGTACCTTTATTAAGAATGCTACATTTATCACAAATGCATAGTATATGGCTCGTTACAAGCATTGCGGCAAGTATTTTGCTTACAGTAGTTGTTTCTTTCATTGATGGATCGTTCGCATCGAAAGCCCAGTTGTTTTATAGATTTATATTATTTTCCATCGGTTGTACGTTTGTAACTTACATGATTGTTTTTTAGTAAATAGGAGGTCATGCATGTTATGTATATTGCAGGGATAATGTCTGGTACTTCGTTAGACGGAATAGATGTAGCACTCGTTCATATAGAGGGGAGTGGTGTAGAGTCTAAGGTCAAACTCATCCATTTTATTACAGTTCCATTTTGTAATGATATGAAAAATGAGATCCAGCAGGCATTATCAATAGAAAATTCAAATGTACAACTCATATGCAGTTTAAATTTCAAACTCGGTTTATGCTTCGCTAATGCTGTAAGGGAAGTTTGTAAAGAGGCCAATTTTCCTTTGGGACAATTAAATTTAATTGGTTCTCACGGACAAACGATTTATCATCAGCCAAAGCACGATGGTAATATGATTCCTTCCACATTGCAAATTGGAGAACCAGCAGTTATAGCATATGAAACAAATACGACGGTTATTTCTAATTTTCGAACGATGGATATCGCAGCAGGGGGACAAGGTGCACCACTTGTACCATATTCAGAGATTATTTTGTATCGTCATCCAACTAAAAATAGACTACTACAAAATATTGGCGGGATCGGTAATGTTACCATAATACCAAGTCACCTAAGTGATAAGAACGTTATAGCTTTTGATACTGGTCCAGGTAATATGGTAATTGATGAAATGTGTCAAAGGCTATTTCAGTTGTCATATGATCAAAATGGTAAAATTGCAAAGCAGGGAGTAGTTGTAGATGAAATTTTGACATATTGTATGAACCATCCATTTTTGAAAATGAATCCACCGAAATCAACTGGTAGAGAACAGTTTGGAGAAGAATTTGTCAGTGAGTTGTTGAAGCGGTATGAAAGGCATAGTAAAGAAAATATAGTGACGACTGTCACGATGTTTACAGCAAGATCAATTGTTCATCAGTATAAGGAGTTTATTCTGCCATATTATGAAATCGATGAAGTGATTTTAGGTGGTGGCGGCAGTTATAATCGTACACTCGTTGAAATGATACGGAATGGATTGAAAGAAGAAAAATGTGCATTATTCCTTCAAGAAGATATAGGCTATTCTTCGGAGGCGAAAGAAGCAATCGCCTTCGCCATTTTAGCAAACGAAACGTATCATCGTAATCCGAGTAATGTGCCAAGCGCAACAGGTGCAAAGCAATCTGTAGTTTTAGGGAACATAACATTCCCTCCAATTTGAAGAGAATGAGGCGAACATATGAAATATATGATTGGAGTAGACGGTGGGGGAACAAAGACAGAAGCAATTGCATTTGATCAAGACGGAAGTGAACTTGAAAGGGCTACGAGTGGTTTTGGAAATATATTAATAGATTTTGAAGAAGCACTTTTTCATATTATGGAAGCGATTGATCAATGCCAGAGAGGGTTATTAAATGGGGATTGCGTTTGTATTTGTTTAGGATTAGCGGGTGTAAGTGGAGCAAATACGAATGAATTAACATTACGTCTAAAAAAGAAGTATGGAACACAAATTGAAGTTTTTAATGACGCAATGATTGCTCATGCAGCTGCTTTAAAAGGAAAGGATGGAATTTTAACAATTGGCGGTACAGGTGCGATTTGTTTAGGAAAGAGAGGGGAAGTGTACGAGTATAGCGGTGGATGGGGACATATTTTAGGAGATGAAGGAAGCGGATATTGGATTGCGTTACAAGGTTTAAAGAGAATGGCAAATCAATTTGAACAAGGAGTTCCACTTTGCCCATTAAGCTTAAGAATTCAAGAAGAGTTTCAACTTTTAACATCGTCTCATTTAAAAAGACTAGTATATAGTTTTTCAAAAGATAAAGTTGCAGCAATTGCACCATTCATTATTGAGGAAGCGAGAAATGGGAATGATGACGCACTTAAAATTATTTTGCAAGCGGCTACGGAATTAACGAGAATTACGGTGAATATTTACAATAAGATGCAGTTTGATTTATCAACTTCAATTGCAGTAAGTGGCAGCATATTGCATTTCGTTCCTGAAATATATGGTGAATTTAAGACATGCTGTGAGAAGAGTATAGGAGAAGTTACATTTGTATCACAATCAGAAACAGCAGTGAAAGGAACATATTATTTAATGAAAAATATATATTTTTAATAAATAGCTGTATGAGAATTTTTGTATGATTTGTAAATATATGATGTTAAAATGTATAAAGGGATGTAAAGCAAGAAAAGTACAATATACATAGTCATTGAATATTGTATAAGTAATCCCATGTAGAAAGTGAATGATTACATGATTAATAGTATGCAATTTTTGTGTTTGGTGGCTTCTTATTTATTTGGAAACATATTGACCGCTTATATAGTGACGAAATGGAAACATAATGTTGATATTCGGCAGGAAGGAAGCGGTAATCCTGGCGCAAGAAATATGGGGCGCGTATATGGAAAAGGGTATTTCGTCGCTACATTTTTAGGCGATGCGATCAAAGGGGCAATCGTAGTTTCTATTGCAAAATACCTTTTTGAAGATTCTACATTTGTAATGTTAGCTTTACTGGCTGTTTTACTTGGACATATTTACCCGATTTTATTTAAAGGCAAGGGTGGAAAAGGCATTTCAACATTTATTGGAGGATTAATTGCATTTGATTATTTAATAGCGCTTACCCTCGTTGCTGTTTTCATTATATTTTATTTAATCTTTAAAGGATTTACTAAGCCAGGACTAATTACAATCGCTTGTTTACCAGTTTGCATGATTTTGTATTCTTACTCTATTGTTACGACTATTTTAAGTGCACTTATAATTGTACTTATTTTATATGTAAATCGAGAATGAAATGAACTTTTTATAAGTGGAGTTAATCTCCACTTATAATTTTTATTAAATACATAAAGGAGATACAACATGGGGTTAATTTATAAAGTTGCTGATCAAGCTTGGGAATTTGAAAGTATACATAAGTTGAATTATAAAACATTTGTAGAAGAAATTCCGCAACATGAAGAAACGAAAGAGCGTGTTCGTATAGATCGTTTCCATGAAGAAAATACATATTTAATTTGTTTAGATGACGATAAGTTAGTAGGTATGGTTACTTTGCGAGGAAAACGACCATTCTCGTTAGACAATAAAATTCCAAATCTAGATTATTATTTGCAAGAACATGGAGAAAACGTATATGAAATTCGTTTACTTTCAGTAGAACGTGAATATAGAAATGGAAGAGCGTTGTTAGGTTTAATTCGCTTTTTACATCGTTATTTGCTTCTAAATGGATATGAATTGGCACTCATTTCTGCTACAACACGTGAACTACCTTTATATGAGCAAATGGGATTCAAATCTTTCCATACGTTAGTTGGTACAGAAGAAGCAGCCTTCCAGCCAATGTATGTTACCCCTGCTATGTTTGAAGCATCGAGTGTTGGGGGAATTATGACGAAAGAATATACGTTTTTACCTGGTCCAGTAGATATTGAAGAAAATGTTCGAAAGGCATTTTCTACTAAGCCTATTTCGCATCGTTCTAAGTCATTTCAAGTGACGATGGACAATGTGAAAAAACGGTTACTTCACATGACAAAAGCAAAGCATGTACAACTTATGTTAGGAACAGGGACGTTAGCAAATGATGCCATTGCTTTACAGTTACGTTCTTTAAAAGGGAAAGGACTAGTATTAACAAATGGGGAATTTGGTAATAGATTAGTTGGACATGCAGCACGCGCGCAATTACATTTTGATACGTATAAAAAAGAAATGGGAGAACCGTTTATTTATACCGAATTAGAAAAAATAATGGGAACTGGCAATTATGAATGGCTTTGGTTTGTTCACCATGAAACATCGACCGGAATGTTAAATGATTTAGACGAGCTAAATGTTTTAAGTAAAAAGTATAATGTGAAGCTATGTGTAGATTGTATCAGTTCGATTGGAGCAATACCGATAGACTTGAAGGATGTATATTTTGCAAGCGGTGTTAGCGGAAAGGCAATTAAATCGTTTACTGGATTATCTTTCGTTTTTTATAATCATAATGTGAAAGTAAACGAGACATTACCGGCCTATATGGACGTTGGTATGTACGAAGAAAATGACAGTATTCCATATTCTCATTCATGGAATTTAATTTATGCACTGCAAGAAGCATTAAAGAGATTTGAAGATGCAAAAGCATTTGAAAAAATAAACGAGACGTATGCATATATTGAACAAGCTATTACTAATATGGGTTTAAATCTTGTTTCACCTAAAGAACATGCCGCGCCAATTATAGTTACCATTCAATTAAATGAAAATCAGTCTTCTAAGGAGATTGGCGATGCGTTAGCGTTACAAGGATACATTGTTCATTATGAGTCATCTTATTTACAAAAGAATAATTGGATCCAAATTGCATGTTTAAATGATTATAAAGAACGCGATACGAAGAGGATGTTAAATTGTTTGCAAATGTGTGTATTACAGAGTGGGGTACATATATAAAGACTTTTTCTTAATATAGATGGTTTCGTATAAAGGAGTTGCTACATACGAAAACTTAGGAATAGACCATTGGAAGAGGTGTTAGTGTGATAACTAAAAAACTACCGTTACATATAGACGATATTAAAAAAGCTCAAACCATTTTAGACAGAAATGCTCGTAAAACGCCTTTAGTAAAATCATTTTATTTGACTAGTAAAACAGGTGGAGAAATTCACTTGAAATTAGAAAATATGCAATTAACGGGTTCTTTTAAATTTCGAGGTGCATTTAATAAAATGTCACAGCTAACAGATCAGGAAAAAGAGAGAGGAGTAATTGCTTGTTCCGCTGGTAATCATGCACAAGGAATTGCTTTATCAGCTCATTTACTTGGTATTAAGAGTAAAATTGTGATGCCAATTTCTGCACCTCAGGCGAAAGTTGAAGCAACTAGAGGATATGGATCAGAAGTGATTTTATATGGTGAAACTTTTGATGATGCGAAGGCAAAATGTGAGGAGATTATTAAGGAAACAGGTGAAACATACTTACATCCATATGACGATATAGAAGTAATGGCTGGTCAAGGTACAATTGGTTTGGATATTCTTGATGATATGTGGGATGTTGATACTGTCATTGTACCAATTGGCGGAGGTGGAATTATTTCTGGAATTGCTGTTGCATTAAAATCTTTTAATCCATCCATTAATATAATTGGTGTCCAAGCAGATAATGTTCATGGGATGAAGGCATCTTATGACAAAGGTACGATTGTAGAACATTATGAGGCGCCTACTATTGCAGATGGTTGCGCAGTTAAAATACCAGGGGAATTAACATTTGAAATTGTAAAAGAATTAGTAGATGATATTGTAACAGTATCAGAAGGTGAATTAGAAGTAGCGATGAAAGACTTATTACAGCGTGGTAAAGCTGTTGTAGAAGGTGCAGGTGCATTAGCTACTGCTGCTCTACTTGCAGGGAAAGTGGATACATATATTAAAGGGAAAAAAGTAGTCGCGGTTATATCTGGTGGAAACGTAGACTTGCAGCGCATTTCCAGTGTTTGTGAGCAATTTTTTGTAGCCAATGAAGTGAAATAGTATTTAAAAAACATAAATTTTATGGAAGAAGAGCTAAGACAACTAATCTTAGCTCTTACTTTTTGTCTACCGTATATTGAATTATTATATGTAATCGTCTATTTTCAAAGATAACTCAAATAATTATATCAATATTGTCGAAACGAAAACATAAATTTAATATAATAGTTTTAACGTGCTAATGAGCGGTTAGGAGGGCAGGTCATGAATAAAGAAGAACAGGTAATGAACGGTTTCAGGGAATTATATAATAAGATGGTTTGGCTTAATAAGGATAAGATGGAAGAAGGTCTTAAAGGTTTTAAGTCTTCTGAAGTACATTGCATTGAATATATTGAAAATAATACAGATTCTAACGTGACACAACTTGCAGAGGCTTTTTATGTGACTCGCGGTGCAATTAGTAGAATGACTAAGAAGCTCATAAACAAAGGACTTATCGAAAGTTACCAGAAATCAGAGAATAAAAAAGAAATCTATTTTAGGCTTACTGAACAAGGGAAAGAAATATATAAAATTCACGAAAAGTTGCACAATGAGTTTCAAGAGCGGGATAAAGCTGTATTTGAGCAAGTAACTGAGGCGGAATTCGACAGTATTATTAATTTCGTGGAAAAGTATAGTAGGCATTTGGATGCAGAAATAAAGAAACAAGGTATACATATTAAGTCGTAATAAAGTTGAAGCATTCGGGGATTAACGGGTAGTTAATCCCGAAAACTAACTTATTTTTCCGTTCATGTGGGATACATTTAAATAATAAAAAGGTAGCCTATTCACAGCATGGCTACCTTTTTATTATTTTATTTTTGTTGATTAATCAACAAAATAGAATTATCATTTTGTTGACAAAGCAACAAAATGTTTTGAGGGGAGAAGTTAAATGTCTATATTTAGATCACAAAATGAAACTGAAACAAACATTGATAAACATGCTTTAATATTCGGTCTTATTTCTGTATTTCTTTGTGGTATAGGTTTCAGTATCATCATGCCAGTAGTGCCATTCTTAGTGCAGCCTTATATAAGTAGTCCGGAAGAACAGGCTCTAGTTGTTACTTTACTGACCTCTGTTTATGCGGTCTGCGTGTTTTTCACTGCTCCTGTACTCGGAGCTTTGAGCGATAAATATGGCCGTCGTCCATTACTTTTAATATGCCTTTTCGGTTCTGCAATTGGGTACTTAGTTTTTGGTATAGGAGGGGCTTTATGGGTACTATTTGCTGGACGCATAATAGAAGGAATAACAGGCGGGAGTATCAGTACAATTTTTGCATATTTTGCAGATATCATTCCCTCAGAACAGAGAACGAAGTATTTTGGGTGGGTGAGTGCAGTGGTAGGTGCAGGAACTATTATCGGACCAACTCTTGGGGGATTACTTGCAAAGTTTGGTCATTCTGTACCTTTGTATTTTGGAGCGCTTATAACTTTATTAAATGTTTTATATGGGATGAAATATATGCCTGAGAGTCTTGAGCAAAATAATAGGTTAAAAGAAATTACTTTTGTAAGGTTAAATCCGTTTACACAGCTGGCAAACATACTTTCCATGAAAAACTTAAAATGGTTACTTGTCTCAGCGTTTTTACTTTGGATACCTAACGGATCTTTACAAGCAATTTTTACACAATTTACGATGGATACTTTTAGCTGGAAACCTGCACTAATCGGACTTATGTTTTCAATTATGGGCTTTCAAGATATCATTTCACAAGCTTTTATTATGCCAAAGCTGTTGATCAAGCTTAGTGATAAACAAATAGCAATACTTGGAATGGTTTCGGAGATTATTGGCTACAGTTTTATTGCAGCATCTGCTTTGTTTTCCCTATATCCTCTTCTAATCGTTGGGATGTTACTGTTTGGTTTTGGTGACTCAATTTTCGGACCTTCATTCAATGGGATGCTTTCAAAGTCTGTTGATTCTAGTGAACAAGGAAGGATTCAAGGCGGTAGCCAATCTATTCAAGCATTGGCAAAAATGATTGGTCCAATTATTGGAGGACAAATCTATGTATCGCTTGGTCATGCTGCACCTGCTTTTATGGGGATGATGCTTATAGTAGTGGCAATAGCAGTTTTGTATAGGGGGACGCATGTAACTGTATAAACTATCTGCACTAATATGGTCTTTCTTTATATAAGGATGTCTCTACGGGAATCTTTCCTGAATGAACTGAATAACAGATAAATATAAGAACAAATAATAGGGTGTCAGAACTTAGAAACAAGTACTGGCCCCTATTTGTTTACGGCTTGAGAGCTAAGAGAAATTAAGAATGTATTCTGTAATGCTCTCATGATGAAGGTTAAATAGAACTATCAATAATTAAAGTTAGCTTTTTTGAAAGTAAAAAGCTAGGTAAATGACTAGATGGTTTAATTATGCTTGTGCTGAAGTAAATAATGACTCCATTTTTACTTTGCTCTTCTCTCGAATTTCAGCGTCCGCATGGCGCATTACAAATTTATGCGCTATAGCAATTGCTAAAACATCATCTAATAAGCCAATCCCAATAATAGCAGCTATATCTGGAATGAAGTCGATTGTTAATACGTAATAGGTTAAAGCGGCTAATATTATGAATTTCGCTTTAGTAGGTAACCCTTTTTTTCTCATTGTGTAGTATAAAATAATACTTTCATATACGCTAGATTTCCCGAGGTTTGCTGAGCTTTTTTTGAATTTTTTCCAAAGTGTCTGTTTCTCCATATAAACACTCCTTTTACAAAAACATAGATTTTTTAAAAGGATAGACAAAAAAATGAAGGAATAATCAATTTTATTATTTATCTTATTGTATATTTCCATAAAAATAAGGAATTACCTGTTCAAAATAATAGAATGTTGGTTATGTAACGACTCACAGTGTTTCGTTACATAAGTATGTACAGTAAAATGTATGTGGATGATTTATTTATTATTAAACATTTAATAACGGGTATGGGGGAAGAAAAATGAAGATAAAAGAACTACCAATTGAATTCGAATATAACGGGGGAAAACAATGTATTTATCCGAGCTTACTTATATTAAACAAGGAATTAACTTTAGTAGATACAGGTTATATAAACTTTTTACCTTTAATTGAAGATGCAATTGTAAAACATGGGTATGAGATGAAAAACTTAAAAAATATAATTATTACTCATTATGATGATGATCATATAGGATCTTTATATGATTTCAAAGTGAAATATCCTTACATTAATATTATGGCTAGTGAAATAGAATCCAACTACATAAATGGTGAAATAAAATCGGAGAGACTAGTTCAAGCTGAAGAAATGTTAGAACGTATGCCAATTGAAGAGAAAGAATTTGGTGAGTGGTTTATACAACACTTAAAAAATATAAGACATATTTCCGTCGATGAAAAAGTATATGATGGTCAAATGATTTTGAGTGATGAATGTCAAATAGTAGCGACCCCAGGACATACTTCGGGGCATATTTCATTATATTTTCCAAATTTAAATTGTGTAATTACAGGGGATGCGGCCGTTCAAGATAATTGTGAATTAGAAATAGCTAATCCGGATTTTTGTTTAGATATAGAAAAAGCAGAAGAATCTTTAAAGAGAATTAAAAACCTTAAAGCCGTAAAGTATTATTGCTATCATGGAGGAAAGCTTACTGTATAAAATAATAAAAAAACGATCTTTCCCATATCGAAAAGATCGTTTTTTTAATTCATAGATTCTGCAATTCTAATTAATTCATTAAAAATGTTTTTATAAGAAAAAAGCCAAGTCTTTAAAAGAGCTGGCTTCATGAATTCATCATGTGAATGAGCTTATCACCATCAATTAACTTAATATTTTTATTCGCAGCATTATTGCTTGCGTTTTTGTTGGAATTACTCAGTAGTTTAGTCGTCACAAATATCCTCAGCTGTTAAAACCCCAAATATATCTTCATATACAGGGCTAGTATCCACATAGGAGGAAGAACACATGCTCTCGTAACTAGAAAAAGTTACTCTAATTTCTACAGAGAAATTTAATTCATCTTCAATTCGTTGAGCACATGTTTGATAGTTCTCCCTAATCTCTTGTAGACAGCTTACAATATCTTCTCCATATATTGGATGATTTATAATTATACGTAGTTGTCTGTTGTTTTCTGGTTGCTCATTTAGGAAATAAGCGCTATCCAATTTAATATCTTCGCCAGTGATAGAAGAAGATACAATTTCTTCTATCACTGTAGCCAAAGTCTCATCACGCATTTTTTCTATTTTACTAATAATCCCGAGCTTTTTAGATGCATTACGTATCAACTTATTTTCTTTTTGATTATGCTGATGAATGAGTTGTTCCAGGTCGTCCAAAAAACATAGTAACTCCATGTGGTTATCTATCATTATGTAACCCCCTCTTTTTAAATATAGTGAGATGCAAAGGGAAATATTCGCGAAAAATGAATTGGTACTAGCAATTGACAACCTATTGTGAGCATACACTGATAGGGCTAGAAGTCGCTAACAGAAGCATGTCCAAGAAAGAGTGGTTGAGTGGTAAACACAAACTTAGGAGGAAAAGGAATTTATAGAAAACATATTATTATGCTCATTGTTATCTGAATAAGAAATGCTAATTACATATTATGAGGATGGTTATTTGCTCAATGGATATATGACTGTGATTGATATAGATCCGTTAAATAGTGCTTTAATCTGTACAGATGTTTTTTACCACAGGGTCGCACTTGTTTTTTTGATATTATTACTAGTAAAAAAGCCGAATCTTAGGATGTGCACCCCAATTGTTAGACACAAACAACAATTGGAGGTGTACTTTTTTATAGTTAAATTCTCACTAGAAGAAAAAGTAAAGGTAGTAAAAAATATTCAGATGAAGGTGACGGAGTGAAAAGACTTGCGGGATCCATAAAGGTTCATCCGAGTGTACTCCAGCAGTGGATTAAACAATATAATGCGGTAGGTGAAAAACGCTATAGAAGATATCCCCTGGATTATAAACTGGATGTAATTAATTATATGGATAGACAAGGGACATATATTAGAGAAACAGGGGCTATTTTTAATATCCCATCTTATGGAACGGTTCGTAGGTGGAAGGAAGCATATGATTTAAAAGGCGTGGATTCCCTACATGAAAAGAAGAGAGGGCGTCCAACTATGAAAAATACAAATACAATAGAAAAATTAAGAAGTACATTTTGTCTCCGGCTAATATGAAAAGGTTATTAAAATCGGAAAGAAAACAAGAAGAATTTGTTCATCTAGTACACGATGAATATAAAAAAAGAAGATAAGAATTTTTTTATTTTTCATATTTGGCGAAACAAATGGTACAATGAAAGCTAATGTGAAAAATAAGGAAAAGAAGTGGTCAATTTGAAAAACTTTTTAGAATTAGGAATTAGTGAAACTTTTAATCATACATTACGTGAAAATGGAATTACAGAAGCAACACCAATTCAAGAGCAGGCAATTCCTGTTATTATGTCAGGTAAAGATATTATTGGGCAGGCGAAAACAGGAACGGGTAAAACATTAGCATTCGTGTTACCGATTTTAGAAAAAATCGATCCAGAGTCTAGTGATGTTCAGGCTTTAATTGTTGCGCCAACAAGGGAACTAGCACTGCAAATTACAACTGAAATTAAAAAAATGCTTGTTCAAAGAGAAGATATTAATGTACTAGCGATTTATGGCGGGCAAGATGTAGCACAACAATTGAGAAAATTAAAAGGTAATACACATATTGTTGTAGCGACACCAGGTCGATTATTAGATCATATACGACGTGAAACAATTGATTTAAGTAATCTTTCAACGATTGTACTAGATGAAGCGGATCAAATGCTTTATTTCGGTTTCTTATATGATATTGAAGATATTTTAGATGAGACACCTGGTAGTAAACAAACGATGTTATTCTCAGCAACGATGCCAAAAGATATTAAAAAATTGGCGAAGCGTTATATGGATGAGCCGCAAATGATTCAAGTACAAAGTGAAGAAGTAACGGTAAATACAATTGAGCAGCGTGTCATTGAGACGACAGATCGTGCAAAGCCAGATGCACTTCGTTTTGTTATGGATCGTGATCAGCCATTTTTAGCAGTTATTTTCTGTCGTACAAAGGTTAGAGCAAGTAAGCTGTATGATGATTTAAAAGGACGAGGTTATAATTGTGCTGAACTTCATGGTGATATACCTCAAGCGAAACGTGAAAGAGTTATGAAGAGTTTCCGCGAAGCTAAAATTCAGTACTTAATTGCGACGGATGTAGCAGCACGTGGACTTGATGTAGATGGTGTAACGCACGTATTTAACTTTGATATCCCTGAAGATGTAGAAAGTTATATTCACCGCATTGGCCGAACAGGACGTGCAGGTGGATCAGGTCTTGCAATTACATTCGTTGCAGCGAAAGATGAAAAACATTTAGAAGAAATTGAAAAAACGCTTGGTGCACCAATCCAAAGACAAATAATCGAACAACCGAAGATAAAACGTGTAGATGAAAATGGAAAACCGGTACCAAATCCTGCTCCAAAGAAATCAGATCAATATCGTCAAAGAGATAGCCGTGAAGGTTCAAGAAGTGGTTCAAAAGGTGGCCCAAGAAATAGTTCGAGAAATGATAACAATCGATCATTTAATAAGCCAAGTAATAAGAAAAGTAGTACAAAACAAGGTCAGCAAAGACGTGGACGTTAAATAGTGGTAATTGTAAAAGAGTCGCAAAATATTGCGGCTCTTTTTTTGTTTGTATAGAACAAGGATAATGGCAAGAAAAAACAAAAATTTCATTCACCGTATTTAAAACTTATAAAGGGAATTTTATAGTCCAAAACCAGCAGATCAAGGGTATTACTACCATGTCGCAATTCAAGAACAAGTGCAACTTACGTATGAACAATATTTAATCGAAAAAAATTGAGAGAAAGCTATTCGTACTAGCTCCCCTGATGATGATACGGATTATGAAGAAATCAATTGGTATAACGATACGAAAACATCTTTTGCAAACAAAGAATTGGACGATGGAGTGAAAGAAGTTCGTAACACATTCAAATGGTACGGGAATGTTATGCTGCAGTAAAAAGAACGGAACTTATTATGTCTACTATTTCGGCAGAACACTTTGGTTGAAAGGAAAGGTATTGAAGCGAGCGAATATTTTTATTACACATTCCGCAATTATTGAAATGGAACAAGAGAAGTTTATGAAGGATTTAACTCATATTGGTAGATGAAAAAATAAGGGCGTGTGAAGATTGAGATATCTTATTTACAAATTTGAATTAACAACCATTTTCGAACATTGGTCGAACGAGAAAATTATTGTTGCTGAAACGGAAAGTAAAACAAGTTATCTGTATTGGCAGCAGTTCAGAACAAAATTTATAACAATGTCGATGGCGGAATTTATGAAGTTTGTAAAGTGCGAGAATGAAGGTGTTTTTGACATCAAGCGCATGTACAGTGCAGAGCAGGCTTTTAAGAAAATGCAAAATTATCGCAACCTCCATTTCGCTTACATGGGTATGCGAGTAATACGATCGCTGGGAACTGGAAAACTCATTTGTTCGTTTTGTTCGAGGGAGAAATTGAAAAGCACAACTGTCATCATTTTTGGGAAATTGCTTATTACAATGATGAGGGCAATGTGGTCCGAAGCTACCAAAAGGTGGGTATGCGGTATAAGAAAAAAGGACTAGCAGTCGTATCTGCTGTCCTTTAATAGGAGAAAAATTATTCTGGATTAGAACTACGAATAACCAGAAAACGTGCTTTAAATCAGTGTTGTCAAAGATGTAATAATCTATGCAACAAAAAGCTTAGTCGGAATTCAAAACACCAAAATGGCTTGCATTGGTAACAGGCTCAAAACTAGTATATGTAAAATGAAAAATCTCATACAAAAAGCAGACAACAATTTTGGTTGTCTGCCAGTGAGTAGAATGAGTTAGCAAATTGTGATAAATTGCATTCCCATTACGAGAAGAGTGAAGCTGCTACTTCAAAAAGCTTATTAGTATTATTTTCAATATTAAAAAACATATAGGAAAAGCAAATAAGTTAAGAACCTACCTGCTTCTACTGTAACAAAAGAAAGAAGTATTAACCGTGGATACGGCGGCTTGAAACTAGTATGTATTATTATTTGAAAAATATTCAAGGGGTGAAGAAACATGGAATGTTTGATAAATGGTTTCTATGAAATTAATCAGCTAATTAATAAAACAAAAGAGAAAAACAATGAGTAAATATAACAATAAAAAGGTTGAGCTAGATGGTTGTATCTTTGATTCAGAAGCCGAGTCTAAATATTATGAGTTGTTAAAAGAAAAGCAAGGTGCAGGTGAAATACAGGCAATCGAATTGCCACCATGGTTTGTTCTGCAAACAGGTTTTAAAAAGAATGGAAAACGATTTGATGCAATTACATATAAAGCAGACTTAATGATCTATTTGCCAAACGGTGATGTGGAAGTCATTGATGTGAAAGGTGTATTAAATGACACTTTTAGTATTAAAAAGAAAATGTTCGAATATTATTTCCCACATTTGTCGCTTGTTGCATCTTGATTATATAACGTTAGCAGAACAAATAGTACAAATGACAGCAATCTGAACAAGTGTTTTACGTTGCATTTATATATATTAAGTTTTTTATAAATGCCTTAATTAATATATAGGAGGAGTTACGTTATGCTCTGGCTAGGAAACATTATAGGATCCGTATTAGTTTCGTTTGTTACTTGTGGTATACTCTATTTTGGTTTTAAAGCAGAAGAAAATAAAATAGCGGCTATGCAAAAAAATAATGATGGAAATAAAGTTTAATACAATTTGAATTTTGTTAAGAAACATACAATTTGTCTATAATGTATATTAATTTTCAGATTTCGGATTTGCTTAGTAAATAAAAAGTCTCTTCAATCGGATTTAAAGAGACTTTTCTTTCACATATCATAGCAATTTAGCTCTTGTTAAATTAGGATTTAAGTTCATTCTAAGATGTTTAGGGCGTACCGATAGTTACTGCCAGCAATGCAGCAATTCTATCTAAATCTTCCTGTACTGTAGTAGGAGGAAGAGGAGCCCAGTTTGCTGGATTATTAGGTGTGTAAGCTAAATCGAAAGCATCATCAACTCTAATTAAAGATGTATTTGTTCCTATAAGATTTATTCGGGAACGAATAGGTAATGAATCAACTGTCGCTCTGACTCTTGTAATAACGTTATTAGCGCCGTTGACAAATAAATTTCCTGAATTAGGGCTGGGATTGAAGATGTTTTCTGTAATAGCAAAGCTGGTTAAATTTAAGGGGTCAATTGGAATATGACCAGGTAGCACATTAATAATGACATTACCATTTATTCCTCCACCAACTAAGTTGACTTGGGTATCTGTAGTTGCTTGCGAATTAATAGTGATATTGCCACTAGAAACGAACGAAGCAAACATTGCCATGTTAATTCCATTTTGAGTATAACTAGCGGATAACATTGAATCACGGATATTCACTTGATTCACAGAAGTCGATAAAGCTGTGAATATAGGAGCAGGGGTTATATTAACGGTAACAAAGAATAATTTACCTGAAACACTTTGTGCCGTTTGAAAGTTAAAATCAAGAGGCGCACTTAGTAATGTCAGATTAACAAACCCAGATCTAGGATCCTGGGAAAAGTTCAAATCAAACCAAGACGGATCATTTATATCGAAAGGAATTTGTAATCTAGTCAATAAAGTACTAGTTCCTACTAATTGAACGTTAGCTTTTAAATGAATTAATGGTTCAATATAGTTACCAGGTCCAATAGAGATAGCATAAGGTTTAGTTATATTTAAAGGATCCGGAAATGGTGCTATAGCATCTGTTATTGATGCCATTGCTGCAGTCACTGTTAGAAATGGTGCGCATTCAGAACCATCAGCAGTAGCGTCATTACCAGCTTTGTTTACATAAACAATTTGAGTGAAAGGTGGTAGGGGTTCTATACATCCAGGTCCAGTAGGCCCAGTACTTCCAGTAGGTCTGATGCCCCCGATAGGCCCAGTGTTCCCAGTGGGTCCAATGCCTCCAGTAGGCCCAGTACTTCCAGTAGGCCCATCGGGTGGTCCAGTAGGCGCCCGGTAGGTCCAGTAGGCAGTGTGAATGGTGGAATAGCTGGTAAAGTAGGTCCGAGTAAATCAGGATTTATTAAAGCGGAAGATAATAACTCGTCCATAATAATTTCACCTCTAAAAAACTAGTATTTCTAATAATAAATGCGGAAATAGAGAAAAGTGAAATGGACAAGTGAAAAATTAGACAACGGAATTTTCGCAAAAGTATTATTTAACTGAAAAGAGCACCGACAGAGAGTGTGGTGCTCTTGGACCAAGGACTATATTTTGTATTTTTTAAAGTCCATATAAGTATATGAATTTTACAAATAAATAGTGAATTTATTTTCACTAAAATTCTTATTTAAATACAGAAGCCCTAGGATTAGGGGTTCAAACCTTGGTATATTTCACGCGACATTAAAAAAAGAAAAGAACCCTCTATAATAAAGAGTTCTTCAAGTGATTTAATCTATTAATTGCACTCATGGTAATATTCATCACATGAATCGTTATTATCGTTACAGCAGATACAAAATGTTTTTTGAACAAATAAACTAACTATACTAGTAGGACCTTCCTGTCTTGTAAGAGTAAGACTTTGAAAATCTTCAACTTGAAATATTTTTGTTTGAACGGGTTGTAATGTAGTAGTAATTGGTATACTAGATTTTCTTGTTAGAATAGTTACTTGAACGGGTGCACTCATACCAACAACAAATAACTGGATTAATGTTTTATTGTGATTGTTTGTAAAATCCTCAAATACAGTTTGTGGAGTGGTAGTTTCAAGGAAAACAGATACAGGTATATTTCCATTTGCATTTTCTTCAGAACCTGCAATTGTATGCGTCTCAATAAAACAGTTGTTTTTTTGATTGCCCGAATGTGACTGTTTTTTATAATACTTTTTACCGTCTTTATAAAAGTAATCAGCCATATGAATGTAAAGCTCCCTTCTTTTAGATGTCTATATAGTTTATTTAATAAAGCGAAGTAGTGCTTGTACAACATTATAAAATCCGCTCTCGTAATTACTTAAAAATGTTATTTGAAAATTAAAGAGCGCCATCCAAGGTACTCTCGGCTAAACACTGATATTGAAAAAGAATACAACATAATATCGTATGTATGCTTCTGAGGGATGTGCGGATTTAATATAAAATAGTTATTGGAATGAAATGAAGAGTAACCAATGGTTTATTAATGAATATATAGTGAGTGGAGTCATGGTTGAGGGGCCAGATTATGATGATTCCTAATATAAAAAGAGAGCTAGAAGGCCCTCTTTAATAGTTGTTGTATTCTCCAGAAAAAAGGAAATTTTCAAGCGTATTAATGTGTTAAAAATTTTGTGAACATGAAGTGCAAGGTCCACCAGTAGGTTGAAATACAACATTGTCAACAAAGGCTGTTGCGCCTTCACCACCTGTAGCAGTATTTTGGAAAGAAATACAAGCTATAGTCACAGTAGCAGGTATACACACAACAAGAACATAATGTTGGAAAAGAGATTGTGGTTGATTCATAACTGGTACAATATGTGGAATGTTTGATGGACCAAGAGTTGCAGGGGCTGGGGGACATGCTTGCCCAAGTTCTGGAAAAGATACAGAAGCTATAAGAAATGCACCATCCCTTACATCTGCAGCAAATGAAAATGTAAAACAACAACCTTCGTCAACATCAACTGTTTGATTAATACTTCCACCTGGACCAATTGATGCAGCTAAGAGACTAAATGACCCATCTGGCAGAAAACGACCACTATGAACGTTTGGAAAACCTACTTCTGAAACAGAACCGACTTGATTCCAACCTGGAACTGGATCTACTCCTACAGGTGGTATGTCAAATCCAGGGTTGTTAAGAACATTATTACATGGACAACATCCTACAGCAGTTGGTCCAGTCGCTCCGGTCGGCCCAGTTGGTCCGGTCGGCCCAGTTGGTCCGGTCGGCCCAGTTGGTCCAGTCGGCCCAGTTGGTCCAGTCGGCCCAGTTGGTCCAGTTGGTCCAACTTGAGGTGGGGGTACAGGGGGGAGAAAACAATCACATGGAATATGAAATTTCTTTTTAAATTCACTCATTTTTACACCATCCTTATCATTCATTCACCCACTTACACACTACAACTTATGAATTGGTTAACACACAAGTATAAGAAAAAGGCCCTTGAAAATTAAAATAAATAAAAAATTAAGCCCTTATGTCACAAATATAAACCCATTCCATAATATATAAGGAACATGGGTTCACTCCAAAAAGCTTTTAATATATATAAGGGAGTCCGCTTCCTAAATCAATACCGTTGAACCTGTTGCTTCTGTTGGTAAAGTGAATGACGAAAAATAGATAGGAGTGTTGAATCGATTAAACTTGATTTAACTGCAGTTCCATGTAAAACAATATTTTCTTCATTCATACCTTCATCTCCTATGATTGCTCGTCATAGGAGGTGAAGGTAGCAAAAAGCAAATCATGAAGTTGGAAAGCAATTATATAAAAGGGCAAGGATTGTTAAGGGGAATTAAAGAATGTATCGTAGTGAATGGAAAATACAAGAAGAATTATACGATTATAATGGTTGGATAATATACGATGGTGAATGGGTTGAAGTGGACAAGCGTTTTAATTTTATAAATTAAACAAAAATTTCATTTAATAAGTATTCAAAAATCAAAAAAGAGCACTCAATAAAGTGCTCTCGTGACGAGATTCATTTTGTAATGACTATTTCAAATTATAAAGAAAGGAACACAGAATATTATATGTGCGTGTAGTCAATTGAGTTCGTTTTTTACAAACAAAGAGCAGCTAGAAAAAGCTAACTGCTCAATACAAGGAGATACAGGGAAAACTACTTTAAATGAGATTTGGCATACAGCCTACATACAGTATTGACCGAATATTTATTTTAAATCCAATTTATTTAAAGTAAACATCCCAACAGATAAAATGGCTGCACCTGCTGCAGAACCTAACCAGTCTCTCCAGCCTAATGAATTTAAAGGCGTATCTGTTAAATCCATAATTAAGAAGATAGCAAACATTAATACACCAAATGCTAAGCATCCCCAAAATGTTTGCAGATATTTAACCATCTTCTTTCGGAACTTGCTCATATAAATCACCCATTATTAATGTTTTGTATTTTTATAAACAAATTATTGCATATATGAAAATTAAAAGTACGAAATATGCAATATTGCATATTTAACAAAATAATCCATTCATAAGTAAATAGATCGAACTGAAGAGAACCGTATCATATGAATCAATTTTCATTTTTTGAAGCCATCGATGAAAAAAAGGAGATACGTAGATTTGTGGTGAAGGAGCTGAAAAACTACAAAGCATTGTGCGTCCGGATGAAGAATCAAGAAGAACAGGATCAAGCGGGGGCATCGTTCTTTTTCCTAAAATAAAAGGTGACGATAAGAAACATGAGATATGTTTTAAATAAATTGAACAGACGTTAAAAAATAAAAATTTATAAAGGAAATAGAAAGGAAATAGAAAGTAAGATGTTGTATATGTACGATAATAGGAAACTTTTTACTAACTAAACATATAATTTAAATAGACCGACAGTCGGTCTGGTGGGAAGGGGAACGTGAATGCGAATAGTAAAGGAGTATGAGGAGCGTAGAAAGGAAATTTTAGAAACTGCTGAACGTTTATTTGTTACGAAAGGTTATACGAAAACAACAGTAAATGACATTTTAAAAGAGATAGGGATAGCAAAGGGGACATTTTATCACTATTTTAAGTCAAAAGAAGAAGTAATGGATGAGATCATTATGAGGATCATTAAAGATGATGTTGCTAAAGCGAAAGTAATTGTCTCTAATCCAAATATCCCGGTATTAGAAAAATTATTTCGAGTTTTAATGGAGCAATCGCCAAAATCAGGGGATGTTAAAGATAAAATGATTGAACAATTTCATCAACCAAATAATGCGGAAATGCATCAAAAAAGTATAGTGCAATCCATTATTCATTTATCTCCTGTTTTAGCAGAGATTTTAGAACAAGGAATCGATGAAGGCATATTTTCTACACCATACCCACAAGAAACGATTGAACTATTACTCTCTTCAGCACAAGTCATATTTGATGAAGGTTTATTCCAGTGGAAGCCGGAAGAAATGATGAGGAGAGCTAAAGCTTATATTAAAATGATGGAAGCATCTGTTGAAGTGAAAGAAGGATCCTTTGATTATATGCTGGAGTTTTTAATTAAACAGAAATCATGATTTCTGTTTAATTATTTTAGACCGACAGTCGGTCTAAAATAAATGAAGGGTGTGATGAGGATGCCAGCAAATATAAAATCTTCTATGAAAGATTTTCACTTAATGGTGAGTGGGCAAATTATTACTATTGTAGGTTCAACACTTTTACGCTTTGCTCTGTCTTTATATGTATTAGATATAACAAGGCGTGCTGATATATTCGCAGGACTATATGCGGTTACGAGTATTCCGTGTTTGCTAGCTCCTCTTGGCGGAGCGATAGCAGATCGTTTCAATCGCCGTAATTTAATGGTTATATTTGATTTTATAAACGCTGCGATTGTGTTAAGCTTTATAGTTTTGTTATTTACTGGATCTGTATCTATTCTATTGATCGGAACAATTATGTTTTTACTAGCGATCATTAGTGCAATGTACTCACCGGTAGTAATGGCGAGTATTCCGCAATTAGTTCCAGAGAAAAAGTTAGTACAAGCGAACGGTATCGTAAATGGTGTGCAAGCATTATCTAATATAGTTGCTCCTGTATTAGGAGGAATATTGTACGGCATAATTGGTTTGAAAATGCTCGTAATAATAAGTTGCTTCGCTTTCTTTTTATCTGCGATTTTGGAAATGTTTATTACAATACCTTTTATAAAAAGAACGCAAGAGAGCCATATAATACCGACAATTGTAAAGGATATGAAAGAAGGGTTTATATTCGTTTTAAAACAACCATTTATTTTGAAATCTATGCTTTTAGCCGCATTACTAAATTTATTATTAACACCGCTATTTGTTGTTGGTGCTCCAATTATTATACGAGTAACAATGGGAAGTAGCCACACGTTATACGGAATTGGAATGGGATTAATCGATTTTGCTACTATTATAGGTGCATTATCAATAGGTTTTTTTGCGAAAAAGCTACAGATGAAAACATTGTATTATTGGATGATTTTACTAGCTTTATTAGTAATACCAATGGCACTATCAGTTACACCATTTATTCTTAATTTAGGATACTATCCACCATTTATCCTCTTTATACTTTCTTCTATTCTAATTGCAATGATCATGACAATTGTATCCATCTATGTGATTACTGTAGTTCAAAAGAAAACACTAAATGAGAACTTAGGAAAAGTAATGGCAATTATAACAGCGGTATCCCAATGTATGGCACCGATTGGGCAAGTCGTTTATGGTTTTATGTTTGAAGAATTCAGTATGAAAATTTATTTACCTGTATTAGTTATTAGTTTCATAATGATATTAATAACGGTTGTGACGAAGAAAATACTATTGAATGAAGGGAACTAGCTTTATATGATTAGGAGAATGTTAAAAAGAGATTGCTCTCAAAATAAAATGATAATTACCATTTTATTTATGTTTATCATGTTATCAAGTCTTTTAATGGCTAGTGCTTCAAGTAACGTTATAAATCTATTGAACTCAATGGATCAATTGGTTAAAGTATCAAACGCACCGCATTTCGTATAAATGCATGCCGGAGAAGTAAATCAAAAGTCAATTGATTCCTTTGTAGAAAAAACTCCGTTTGTAAAAAAACAGCAAACGGCTGAGATGGTTCAAATAAATGGATCTAACATTTTTATAAAGAAGAAAAATCAAGCGGAACATAATAGTGTAATGGACATAAGCTTCGTTAAACAAAATAGTAAGTTTGATTTTTTATTAAATTTAAATAATGAAGTGGTCGATGTTAGGAAAGGAGAAATAGGTGTACCAATTTATTATATGCAAAAATATAATTTGCGTATTGGAGATAAAATATGGGCTGATAAAAATAAGAATGAACTAGAATTTACTATTTCAGCATTTGTTCGTGATGTTCAAATGAATCCATCAATTGTTAGTTCAAAACGATTCGTAATAAGCAATGAAGATTTCGAAAGAATAAAAAGGAATTTTGGAGAAAGCGAATATCTTATTGAATTCCAGCTAACAGATGTAAATAAAATAAATGAATTTGAAAATCTATACGAGTCATCGAACTTACCTCAAAAAGGTCCCTCTATTACGTATTCACTCTTTAAAACACTCAATTCATTAACAGATGGAATTATAGCTGCAATGCTCATTATAATAAGTGCATTATTAATGTTAATCGCAAGTTTATGTATTAGATTTACGATTATGACTTCAATGGAAGAAGATTATCGGGAAATAGGTGTTATGAAAGCTATCGGTATTACAAGTAAAGATATTCAAAAACTATATGTAACAAAATATGTTGTTATTTCAGCTGGTGGATGTATATGTGGATATATACTTTCACTATTTGTTACAAAAATATTCACTTCGAATATCACACTTTATATGGGGGCGGCAGATAAAAGTATTTTACACAATGTTGTGCCATTAATAATTACAACATTGTTATTTTTAGTCGTTATCCTGTTCTGTCGCATCATTTTGCGGAATTTTAGGGGAATTACAGCAATAGACGCTTTACAATCAAGAGATAAACTAGGGAAAAGAAAGATTAGAAACTCTTTTTCACTCAATCAATCTAAATTTAAAAATGTAAATATATTTATTGGTATACAAGATGTTATAAAAAGATTTAAGTTATATCGCGTATTAAGTATCGTATTAATAATAGCTGTGTTTATGATTGTTGTACCTGTTAACTTTTTGTATACGATTCAGTCACCGAAGTTTGTTAATTATATGGGAACAGGAAAAAGTGATATTCGAATAGATTTACAGCAAACTGAAAATATAGAGAAACGATTTAAGGACGTTATATCATATTTACGAAATGATGATGAAGTAGAAAAATATGCAGCATTTGTAACGATTACATTTGAAATGGTGAATGCTGATGGCATACATGAAAATTTAAATGTAGAAGTAGGAGACTTCACTCAATTCCCATTAGACTATATTCAAGGTATGGCACCAAAAAATAAAAATGAAATTGCTCTTTCTTATGTGAACGCAAATGAATTGAAAAAGAATGTAGGGGATAAAATCATTTTATTTGCAGAAGGAAAAGAGAACGCACTAACTATTAGTGGTATATATCAAGATGTAACGAATGGCGGGAAAACAGCTAAAGCGAGCTTCTCTTATAATAATGAAAATATATTATGGTATGTAGTAAATGTAGATATGAAGCCTACTGTGAATTTAAAAGAAAAAGTGAAGGAGTATAAACATAATTTTAGTTCTGTAAAAATAACAGATACGGATGATTATTTAACACAAACTTTAGGAGAGACAATTAAACAATTAAGACTCGTGACTCAAGTGGCTATTTTGATTGCTATATTGATATCAGTTTTAATCACTGCAATGTTTTTTAAAATGTTATTGGCAAAAGACTCTTCGCAAATATTAATTATGAAATGTATAGGGTTTTCATACAAAGATATTCGTATACAGTATATAACACGTTCTCTCGTCATTGTATTATTAGGCATTGTGACTGGGACATGTATAGCTGTTATGTTTGGTGAAATGTTAGTAAGTTGGTTAGGCTCATTTATGGGAGCAGCTCACATAAAGTTTGTCGTAAATCCTATCGTTTCTTATGTAATATGTCCAGCTATATTATTTATATCTGTGACTACAGCAACACTTTTCATTAGTTTTACTATAAAGCAAACAAACGATGTAAAGCCAAATGGGTAGTAGGGGTGTATAACTTGAAAAAAATTTTAGAAGTAAAGGAATTAAACAAAAAATATTCAATAGATGGAAATGCCAATTATCACGTGTTAAAAAATATAGATTTAGAGATTTATGAGGGAGAATTTGTATCGGTTATGGGACCTTCTGGTTCCGGAAAATCGACGTTACTTTATACTATTAGCGTAATGGATCAAATATCATCTGGAAGTGTGAAAGTTGATAGTAAAGAATTATCATGTATGAAAGAAGAAGCGTTAGCCAAATTGCGCCTTACTGAAATAGGATTTATTTTTCAGCAGAGCAACCTTCTGAGAAACTTGAATCTATTTGATAATATCATTTTGTCAGCATATTTAGCGAAATGTGAGAGTAAGAAAATAGTAAATAAACGTGCTCTGGAGCTAATGGGGAAAGTGGGGATAAGTGATATAGCGTCGCATTATATAACCGAAGCATCTGGAGGGCAATTACAAAGGGTCTCTATATGTAGAGCGCTCATTAATAATCCAAATATTATTTTTGCTGATGAGCCAACGGGTGCTCTAAATTTAAAATCAACAGAAGAAGTAATGCAAATCTTATTAAATATTAATTGTGATGGAACTACAATTATGTTAGTAACTCATGATGTAAAGGTAGCAGCGAAAACAGAAAGAGTTCTTTTTATGGCAGACGGAGAAATTGTGAGTGAAATACAGTTAGGCAATCTTAGGAACGATGATTTAAAAGCGCGAGAAGAGAAGTTGTTAAAATGGTTGACTGTACTTGGATTTTAAAGACAAAAACTCCTATTGAATATAGGAGTTTTTTCTTTGTTTGAAAGTTCAAAAAGATATATAATAATTTTCTGACTATTAAATTTGGAGGGGTACAAATGAAAAATGAAACGTTGCACACGCAAGAAGATATTATTAAAATGCTTGATTCATTATTAAGACCGGCAGAACCATTTTGGAATGAATTTTATGCGAATAGAGACAAAGATGTTCCGTTTTTTGAAAATGTTCCAGATGAGAATCTAGTTTCCTATATACAAAAAGAATGGATCTCCAAAGGGAAAGTGATGGAGCTTGGATGTGGTCCAGGAAGAAATGCAATTTATTTGGCGAATGAAGGATTTGAAGTAACAGCAGTGGATTTATCTATAGAAGGCATTAATTGGGCGAAAGAGAGGGCGTTAGCAAAAGGAATAGAAATTGATTTTATTTGTGATTCGATTTTTAATTTAGAGGGTCAAAATGATTTTGATTTTGTATACGATTCGGGCTGTTTACATCATATTCCACCACATAGAAGGATACATTATGTGGATTTAATTAAAAACTCATTGAAATCGGGTGGTTATTTTGGAGTAACATGTTTTGCAGCAGGCGATTTAGATGAGCGAAATGGATCAGAAATAACAGATTGGGACGTATATAGAGGATGGAGTCTACAAGGTGGTCTTGCATATTCAGAAGAAAAATTAAGAGATATATTTGACGAGTTTGAAGTGATAGAAATTAGAAAGATGAAGCAAATTGACCAACCAAATACTATGTTTGGAGAATCATTTCTTTGGACAGCATTATTTAAGAAGAAATAAGAGAGTAGATAATTGACAAACGCATCGTTTTTATAGACAATACACTTATAGGAATGTACGTTCGGTATTTTTGGCCAATGTATGTTTTACATAAATACATATCAAGGGGTTGTCTCTATATGAGTACTACAAATCAAAAAATTACAACTTTTTTAATGTTCGAAGGTAATGCTGAGGAGGCGATGAATTTTTACACGTCGCTATTCGACCAATCAGAAATTGTAAGTATCTCTCGCTACGATGAAAACGGACCTGGTAAAGAGGGTTCTGTCATTCATGCAACTTTTACGTTAAATGGTCAAGAATTTATGTGCATTGATAGTTATGTAAAGCATGGTTTTACATTTACACCATCTATGTCTCTTTATGTAACTTGTGAGACAGAAGAAGAAATTGAAACGGTTTTTCATAAACTAGCGCAGGATGGATCCGTACTAATGCCTTTAGGTTCTTATCCATTTAGCAAAAAGTTTGGCTGGTTAAATGATAAATATGGTGTGTCTTGGCAGTTAACGCTTGCGGAATAAAAATTTAAAAAGAAAAAGCGTAGCCTATTTATAGTTACGCTTTTTCTTTTTAAGAATTTTGCTTGCCGAATCTTTCACCGAGTTTAGCTAACAATTCAGGCTGATCCCCTTGGCTCATTACAACTTCAACAAAGATAAGTCGATTCATATTAAAATTTATTTTAGTTAAGACTTCTGCTAACTCTATTTCATTTTCCACTTTACATGTTAGGCTTTTTTCTTCTGATCCGAATGTGTTTGCGAGTTTCGTGTAATCCCACATTTGTATGTCATTATAAGGTTGATTTTGACCGTGAATTGCACGTTCAATAGTATATCCGTTGTTATTGATTAAAAATATTATCGGTTTTAAATTTTGACGAAGTATAGTCGATAACTCTTGAACAGTTAATTGGAACGAACCATCACCAATAATTAAAATGTTGCGCCGTGATAAATTGGCGAGCTGTGTACCAAGTAGAGCGGGCAGTGTATATCCGATAGATCCCCATAACGGTTGTCCTACATATGCAGTGTTATTAGGTAGAGGGATAGCAGCACTACCAAAGAAAGGTGTTCCTTGCTCTACAATTAAGATGTCGTTTTCTTGTAAGAAATGGTACATTTGCTGCCAAAAACGTTTTTGTGTGACCATTTGTGCTTTTGGATTGAACTCTTCAGTAAAAGGTGATGATTCTAAAATAAATGGCTTAATGTCAAGGGTATCTTTATTACGATGCTCAATTGAATCACTTAAATGTTGTAAAATATCCTGCATTACAACTGGACCGTATTTTTTATCTATAATTTTCACAGTATAGGGATGGATTTCTATAACTTGTTCTTTTGTAAAACCTTGTGTGAAGCCGCCTGTAATAGTATCAGTTAACTTCACACCAATACTAATAATACAGTCAGATTCATCAATTCTTTTTCGCAAGTACGGAGAACTTACATCACCAGTATAAACTCCTATAAATTGAGGGTGTTTTTCAGGGAATATTCCTTTTCCCATGCTTAACGTCGCGATGGGAAACCCAGTTTTTTCTACGAATTGATGTAAATTTTCTTTAGCGTGAAATCGAGCTACTTCAAAATCAGCTAAAATTACAGGTTTTTTGGCGTTATTTATTATTGAATTGGCATGTAGAAGCATTTTATCCAGCACTTCTTTATTACTTAAAATCGGTTTATATAAAATTGGTTCTGTAGGTTTATTAATTGGTTTATTATACACATCAATTGGCAAATTAATATGAACAGGGCGTTTTTCATTCCAACATGCACGTAATACACGGTCAATTTCCTCAGCTGCATGCTCAGGTGTTATATTTGTTTGTGCTACAGTGATTTCTCGATACATAATGGAAAAGTGATCGAACTTTCCATCTCCTAACGTATGATGGACGATTTCTCCATTTTCCATTATTTTTGTTGGTGGCGTACCCGTGATTTTTATAACTGGCACGTTTTCTGCATATGAGCCAGCAATACCGTTAATGGCGCTTAATTCTCCAACACCGAAAGTAGTAATAAGAGCAGCGATTCCTTTTATGCGAGCGTACCCATCTGCTGCATATGCAGCATTTAATTCATTACAATTTCCAATCCACTTTAAATTTTCATGTGCTACTACATCATCTAAAAAGGCAAGGTTATAATCACCAGGAACCCCAAATATATGTTCAATTCCTAATTCGTGTAGTCTATCCAATAAATATGTACTTATAGTATATTGCGATTTCAAATGAATCCTCTCCTAATTGTGCATTGAATATTTCAATAAACTATAGAAGTTCTAATGTGTTCGTTAAAATATTCAATACTAGATTGTGGTATAATTTACATACAGGGGGAAAGTAGATGACACAACATAAAGAAGAACAGATGAATGAAGCATTAGCATTATTTTATTTTGCATATAAAACATTTACTGAAAAGCCAGATGAAATTATAAAAGAGTATGGCATACAACGAGTACATCACCGAATTTTATTTTTTATCGCACGATTTCCAGGGATAAGTGTAAATGAGTTATTATCACTGCTAGAAATAAGTAAACAAGCTCTTCACGGACCACTACGACAACTTGTGGAAAAGGGCTTAATTGAGAGTAATGAAGCTACACATGATCGCCGTGTGAAACAGTTATCTTTAACAGAAATAGGTGTAGATTTAGAGAAAAAATTGAGCGATGTTCAAAGACAACAGATGAGTGCTATTTTTTCAAAATTTGGTGAATCGTGTGGAGAAAATTGGCATCAAGTTATGAATGAAATGGCAAATAGTCGATCAGGTTTTGATGCTTGGATATCAAAACGAGAAGTTGCAATCGATCAGAAATAAAATAATAAGAAATATATCTGTTTTTATAGTTTGAAAAAGAACAAATTTTATCCATACATTTGGCAACTATGGATTGGTCATAGAGTGAATGGATAAAAAGATACATTACTAGATACTTTATACGTGTACGCAATGGAACAATAAAATTCACATTTCCGAGAGGGGAATTATTATGATAAAACTTGTACTTATTCGTCACGGACAAAGTTTATGGAATCTTGAAAATCGCTTTACAGGATGGACAGATGTAGATTTATCAGAGAATGGATTAAGTGAAGCGAGAGAAGCAGGAGCGATATTAAAGAAAAATGGATATAATTTTGATGTAGCTTATACATCTGTATTAAAACGAGCAATTCGGACTTTATGGATTGTACTTCATGAGATGGATCTTGCTTGGGTACCAGTACATAAATGTTGGAAGCTAAATGAAAGACATTACGGTGCATTGCAAGGGTTGAATAAAGATGAAACTGCGAAAAAGTATGGTGAGGAGCAAGTTCATATTTGGAGAAGAAGTATTGATGTAAGACCACCAGCTCTTACTGAGGATGATCCTAGATATGAAATGAATGATCCAAAATATAAAGCACTTAAAAAAGGTGAGTTTCCATTGACTGAATGTTTAGTGGATACGGAGAAAAGAGTACTTGATTATTGGTATTCAGAAATCGCGCCGTCATTAAAAAGTGGTGAAAAGGTAATTATTTCATCACACGGTAATACGATTCGTTCGCTAGTGAAATACTTAGATAACCTTTCAAGCGATGGTGTTGTTTCATTAAATATTCCAACGAGCATTCCACTCGTTTATGAATTAGACGATGATTTACGTCCGATTCGTCATTATTACTTAAGTATGGACGGAGAAGTACCAGAAGGGGAAATTCCGAAACATATTTCTTTTTAACATGAAAATTTGAAACGCATGCTTGTCTACATATACAATGTAGATTCATGATAAAGTGAAACTTTAATCAGTGGGGGGTTCATCCCCCATTGATTATTAGTTGAACCAATCGGGCTTTTATGGGCAGTTGATCCCCTACCTAACTTCTATGCTTTTGCTAAATTTTCAGGTGGGGGTCTTACTGCCCCGGGGTAAAAGACGTGGTACCTTCTAATGTATATGCGATATTGCTAAATTTAGAAGCTTGTCCACGTCTTTTGTAATAAAGAGGGCTGCTTGTGCATGTAATGATATCGTGAGTAGTTTTTGAATGGAGGGTGATGTCATTGGTGATCTCTAACATTCGAATCGGCTTATTTATTTTAGCAATCGTTTTTCTCGTTCTTGTGTTCTTTTACTGGAGAAACGAAGAGTTGTACGAGGAGAAAAAGCAACGTATTAGAAAGACTTGGTATGGGTTGTTTATAATATCAGTCACCGTGTATTTCATGATAAAAGGAATTGATTTAACCCTCTGGAAAAACCTTTTAATGTTCACTGCAATGGTTATTTTCGTTGATATCGCATTTATTTTGACACCTAATATTTCCGAAATATGGGGAGCGAAATTTAGCGATATCGGGAAGACTGTTCAATCGATAAAACGGTCATTAATTGCTTCTAAAGCAAGAGGGGAAATATATACAACAATTATTCAAAATGTCAATCCAGCAATGTTCGGTACAATGGAATGGCATACGGAAGAAGAGTATACAAAAAGCTTAAACGCATTTTTAGATTCGTATGGGGAAAAGATTGGTGCGAAAATTGTTGTATTTGAAGCGGCAAAGGAATTAAATACTAACTTTCGCGGTATCCGTTCTCAATTTAGTATTATCGTTCCGTTTGAACACATTGAGCAGTTGAATGAGCAGAAAGCGGTACAAGTAGAAAATGTCGGCATTATACCAGCAAAAACTGTGAGTGATGTTTTCATTGTTATTGATGGGAAGAAAAATAATCTGCAAGATCGAGATTTTGAAAATGTATATAATTTAACAATACATCATAGTTATTTTAGTAAATAAGGACAGAAATTTTTTCTGTCCTTTTCACTTATACATAAAGG
>NZ_QOZX01000024.1:0-177627 GCF_008368895.1 Bacillus sp. BB081 | reverse complement strand
TCCACTTCTTCTGATTCTTCCGTTTCTGCAATTACTTCCACTTCTTCTGATTCTTCCGTTTCTGTAATTACTTCCACTTCTTCTGGTATTTCCACGATAATCGTCTCTTCAAGTTTTTCTTCTGCTTTGACAATCACTGATTCTTCTGGAGCTTGCTTTTCTACTTCAATAGTAGGTTGTTCTATTTCTGTATTACGTTTAGTTTCTTCTGATAATATTGTATCCTCGTGCTCTACTTTAGAATCTACTAATTCTGTTTGTAGAATGTTTTTGGCCACTACATCACTTTCTTGCTTAGCATCTTCCATACGCTCAGCAATTGTTTGATGAGGTACTTCACCCGCTGGAACTGCCTGCTGTGCACTAATTTCTTGAACCACTTCTTTTTCTACTATAGGCTCTTGGCGTTCAATTTCATAACCGTTTTTCTCTAGCCATTGATCGACAACTGACTTTTCTTCCTTTTTACTTTGTTGATCTCGCTGATCAACGCCTTCATGACTGGAAGAAGTCGTTGCTTGTCCTTCTGAGAAATCAGATAATGTATATCCTTTTTTCTCTAGCCATGCATCAACGACTGATTTGCCCTCTACAGATATTTCAAGGTCTTCTCTTTCCTTTTCTTCCTCCTGCTTTTCTACCTTTTTCTCTACAGAAGGACGATTATATCCGTAAATTGGCGAAATCATTTCTGTTGGACGAAATGGTCTACGGTTACTTTCTTGCGAAGGTGCAGATGCCTTTTTTACGACAGGCTCTCGCTCCGGTTCATATTGTACTTCCGGCTCTTCATATGTAGAAACTACCTTTTCCACATACTGTCGTCTACTTCTTTCCACTTTGATTCCTCTTTGAGTAGGCTGATTTTCATATGTTACAACTTGAACAGGTTGTTCTTCAAAATGCCCTGTTGCTATAACATCCTCTTCATCGAACCCATTATCCGGTACTAATGGAAAACGGCATTTACCTGCATTCCTACTTGCCATTTGTGCTTCTCTTGCTTCAGTATAGTGGTTTACACGAGGAATTTTCGGCTGACTTTCGATTTGCTTTGATACTTCTTTATTCATCGCTGTTTGTTCTTCCTCTTTGTTAAACAGCTTTTTCATCCAATCTAACATGCTTACCACTCTTTCTACTAAATAGTAACATCCTTTATTGTATCAGCATTCGGCAAAAAGTGCAGGTAAAATTAAGCATGTCATATTTATCCATAACATTCTAATTTACGAGTGTTTTCATATGGAAAAACGCAGCCTTCCATGTAAGACTGCGTTTAAGCTTTACTCTTCCGATACTCATCTACACTATCCGTTACACTTTGCAATAAAGAATTTACATACTGTGGGTCAGATAATTTTTTATCTTCTTCAGGATTTGACATAAATCCAAGTTCTAATAGTACGCCAGGAACCTTTGCCCAATTAAATCCAGAAAGGTCATCCCTGAATTTAATTCCATTTACTTTCACTTGATGGTTCTCTCTCATTTTATTTACAATCGTTTGAGAGATTTGAAGACTTTCAGCATAAATCTCTTTCGTGTACGGACTTCCTTCTGCTGGCGTTAATACAGCAAATCCACTTTGATTCGGATTTTCAGAACCATCTGCATGAAGACGTAAAAACAAATTCGCCTTATGATCATTCGCAAATGTCGCGCGTTCTTTATTACTTATATCCACATCTTGTGACGTTCTCGTCATTAATACTTGCATTCCCTTTGCTTCTAACTTTTCTTTTAATACGGAAGCCATTTCTAATACAAGAACAGCCTCTCTTTTTTTCGTCGCAACACCAGTTGTACCATCTGTCACTTTATATTTTTGCGTCGTTGCTCCTGGCCCGATCGGCTCCAAATTTAAATTTGCTTTTTGTTGATGCCCCGGATCAATAACAACAAGAAACTTCCCTTGTTTTTCATTACTCTCTACTTTTTGCTCATTATTTTGCAGCGGTTTCTCAGCTGGCTGCACTGGCGTAGCTTCCTCTTTCTTTTCTTCAGCCAGCACTTCCTCCTGCTTCTGCTTCACTTGCTCATTCGTTTGAACTGCTTGCGGTTCTTCTTTCTTTTCTTGTTCTTCTTGCTGCTTTTCTACAGGTGCGTCTTCCTTGCTATCTTTGGTTTTTTCCTGCATAGAAGATGTTACTTCTTTTTTCGGCTCTTCTTGCGAACAACCTCCCATATATATTCCAATGAATGCAATCATACTCATTATCTTTATATACTTCATACTTTTCTCCCATCACTTTGCACCGGTTTCAAAGTTTTTCTTATAATTGTTTTATAATCTCATCCATATTTCCAATATGAACGGGTTGCCACGTTTCTGTACCACGCTCTGCGGTATAGACTAGATAAGCATCATCAACTACATTTACGAAAACAGGATCCCCCATATCTGTTTCATATCCGATAACAATCCATTCCTCTTTCCATTTTCCACTTTCTTCACTTAATAATGAATTTTTATGTTTATCATATCGATAACCGATTTGTCCTTTTTCTAATTCATTTTCGCTAAACAAATATATTTCATAGGAACCTAGTTCGATATCTTGCTGTTTTGAAGTTTCAATTCGTTTCAGAAGTCCGGCGATTTTTAGTTGTTTTTTCATACTTCTATCCCCTTCTATTTTTCTAAATTTTAACTAGATTGTTTATAAAATACAATATAGATTTTGAGAAAAAAGGTGACATCCTTATAATATGAACGATTTTTTGAATATATCTGTCACAACTCGCAATATATCAATGATTCAACAGAAAAGAGAGGCTGTCCAAAAGGACAACCTCTCTTTTCTTACATCAATTAAAATTTGAACTCTTGTCCAACTTCAAAGCTATCTTCTAATACAAGAATACCTTTTTCTTGTGGAGCATCTGGAAGCTCTAATTCACGTGCCGAGCAAATCATTCCAGAAGAAGGAACACCGCGAAGTTCAGCTGGTTTAATTAGCATACCGCTTGGCATTACAGCGCCAATTTTTGCAACGACAACTTTTTGTCCTGCATCAACGTTCGGTGCGCCACATACGATTTGTAATGTTTCTGTACCGATTTCTACTTTACAAATGTTTAACTTATCAGCATTTGGATGCTTCTCTTTTTCAGCTACATAGCCTACAACAAATTTTGGAGAAAGATCTGCTTCTACTGTTTCTTCAAAGCCGTTCTTCGCTAAAATTCCGTTGATTTTTTCTACAAATTCTTTCGTTAATGTTAGGTTACCTGTTTCTTTTACTTCTAAGTAAGAAGACGCATTAAAGATGTTAAATCCTGCTGTTACATTGCTTTCACGATCGTATACGCGTGCAACATCTCCTTTGCGATCAAAAGTACGGTTCTCTAAAGTAATATCTTGTAAGGCAACAATTAGAGTGTCACCAATTCCTTCAAGGTTGTAAAAAACGTTCACTTCGTTCATCCTTTCTCTTTTCCATCTGTCTTCTTCCGATTCTTCGCTAAAATAAAGATTGGCTCGAAGTCTCCATCTTCATATACGAATGAAAGTGATGTAATCGGAACATGCCCTTCGGCAAAAAATTTCATTGTCATTTGTGCAATAATATCATAACCGATTTCGTTGACGATATCAGCAATAATTAATACATCTTGGTGAGGAACAGCAACAACCATGTCACCAGAAATCTTTTCACGCATCGATTGTAGTAACGATTCGTTTAAAATACGCGTCGCATCATACCCATCATTTGTGTTTAAAAAGTAGAATGTATTCCCTGCTACTGTTTCTTGTTTAAATTCATAACCTAATGAGCGAGCGTTGAATAATGCCATTTCACGCACTTGTTGCTCTGTAAGTTCTAATTTTTGTAATAGACGCTCATCAATGAGTCGATACGTTTTATTCGAATCTAACGCGTAGTAAATACGTGTTTCCGCCGTATGATCCGTCATAATAAACGGATTTCCTTCTTCTGCTTGTTTCGGGAAAGAAGTAGAGCGAATAACAGGTAAAATTTTCGCTGCGCTATTTTCTTCTTTATGCATCGCAATTAACGCTTCTTGTACGTAATAAGCAACCTCTTCAATTGCTTTTTCTTTGTTCACTTCCCATTTTGCCACAACTCCTGGAAGCGATACGTTAATACCTTTTTTCGAGTCTTTTTGTTCTATACGTAGAACTTCTTTCTCGCTATCATACTGAAAGTCCCATTCTGGGCGAGATAATTTCTTCATTAACTCGTCTTTCATCTTTTTACTTGTCATCTTCATCTCTTTTTCCTCCCTTCCAAAAAAATAACCTCCCCCGCGAAGGTAGAGGTTGTTTTACAATTCAATTGGCAAATTGCCTTATTTTAAACCTTCAATGAACTCTTCGATTTGTTCTTGTGTTTTACGATCTTTGTTTACATAGCGACCTGTTTCTTCACCCTTATTGTACGCTACAAAGCTCGGAATGCCAAATACGTCTAATTTTACGCATAGATCAATAAACTCATCACGATCTACATAGTAAAATGAGAAATCACTATATTTCTCTTCTACTTCTGGCATAAACGGGTCTACAAAACGGCAGTCTGGGCACCATTCTGCTGAGAACATAAAGACTACATTCTCTTCATTTTTCAATTGTTGGAATTGCTCCATGCTTTCTAATGATTTCATCTATATTTCCTCCTCTAACGAGTGCATTTTTTCATGTTATAATCTTTCTTTTATACTACCATACATCGCGCATGGTGCAAGGTTTATGCTTGCTTTTCGTCATACTTATATTGCCCAACAAGTAACTTAACAACGTGTACAAATAATTCCGTGCGGTCGACATAATCATCTGTAAAAATACCGATAGCACCTTCGTGACTACGAATATCTTTTCTCTGTACAAACTCTTCCATCACTTCACTTAACTCCTTGCCATCTTCAAGAGGTGCTAAAAAATCATCTGGTAACTTAATACGTGCACCGCCTGCAACGAATGTTTTACCGGTACTTGTTGCTAGCGCGCCCCAGTTACACATAAATAAACCGTGCTCCGTTTTCATTACGCCACCTTCTAATCCAATACCAATTTGAGCTTCTCCTTCTTGTAGCGCTCGCTTCGCTCTATTAACCGCTCCTTGCATCGTCTCTTCATCTGTAAACGGCTGGTTTGCTACCCCTGAAGGAACAGAAAGAGATGTAATTGTAACATCTTTCCAAACCTTCTCCACAGCACCAACTTTCGTTTTATTCTTCGATCCAACTACTACTTTCATTTCGTTCACCTCTATAAAAATTTATCATTTTGTTCCATCCAATATCCGCTTCGGCATAAATTAAGTACCAACCACTATCACACACCACAGTGGAATCCCTTCTACCTATAAAAGAAGATGGCTTTCCGCAATATTATTGGTCCTAAACAAAAAAACAGGCTTCTTCTTTCTTCCTACCCGCGGTCTTAATACACCATTCGAGCACCTATTAAGCACTAACCGCCACCACACATCGCTGGTTCATCTATTCAACCTAAAAAAAGAAGGGTTTTTCGCCCTTCTTCTCCTACGCGTTATTCTTAATTGTCTCTAACGTCGTTTTATCCGTTGCTCTTACAAGCTTCGTAATGAGTTCTTTTGCTGCCGCATAATCATCAACATGTAAAATAGAAGCATGTGTATGAATGTAACGTGCGCAAACACCAATTACTGCTGATGGGATACCTGAGTTACTTGTATGTACACGGCCCGCATCTGTACCACCTTGTGAAATAAAGTATTGATACGGAATGTTGTGTGTTTCTGCTGTATCTAAAATGAATTCGCGCATTCCTCTATGCGTTACCATCGTACGATCATAAATACGAAGAAGAGCACCTTTTCCTAATTGACCGAACTGCGTTTTATCACCAGATGCATCGTTTGCTGGACTTGCATCAAGCGCATAGAAAATGTCTGGTTGAATCATATTTGCAGCAGTTTGTGCACCGCGAAGACCTACCTCTTCTTGTACAGTCGCACCAGAGTATAATGTGTTTGGTAATGTTTCGTCTTTTAATTCTTTTAATAATTCGATTGCAAGGCCACATCCGTAACGGTTGTCCCAAGCTTTCGCCATAATTTTCTTTTCATTTGCCATCGGCGTAAACGGACAGATTGGCACGATTTGTTGTCCTGGTTTTACACCAATCTCAATCGCATCTTCGTAACTATCTGCACCTATATCAATTAACATATTTTTTATATCCATTGGTTTTGCACGTTGCGCGTCACTTAATAAATGAGGAGGAATAGAACCAACAACCCCAATAACAGGACCATTCTTCGTCATAACTTGTACACGTTGCGCTAATAACACTTGACTCCACCAGCCGCCTAATGTTTGAAAACGAAGCATCCCGTTTTTCGTAATTTGCGTAACCATGAAACCTACTTCATCCATATGACCTGCTACAAGAACACGTGGGCCAGTTTCGTCCCCTTTTTTCAGACCAAATACGCTACCTAAACCGTCTTGCACAATTTCATCCGCATATTTGCTTAATTCTTGCTTCATAAAACGGCGTACATCATGTTCGAAACCTGATGCACCTTGTAATTCTGTTAACGTACGAAATAATTGTAATGTCTCTTTATTCACGAAGTCCCCTTCTTTCAAACCTTAGTAGAATACCTCTTTTATTGTAACGAAATTTTCGAAATGTTTCTAGTTTCTTCTTTTTTAGCTGTATTTGCTTTATAATTATCATTGGTACACTATTTTTATTTTATAGAATTGAGGTGAATATATGAGCTGGAAAGGTTTAGTAGCAGGTCTTGGCGTTGGGTTCGCAGCTGGTTATCTTGTTGCAAACAAAGTACAAGAACAATCCCATATTTCTTCAGAAAAAGCATTGAAAATGGTGAAACAAGCATTAAGTCATAAAGGTGAAATTACTGGCTCTTGGGTACATATGGTTCCAGAGACATTTGAAAAATATGATGTCGCATACGAAGTTTATCGTGGCGGTCTTACAACGATGTTAGATGATATACAAGAACGATTTGAATTTTTAGTTGATGCTAAAACAGGTACTGTTTTAGAGGTTATAGCAGCATAAAAAGGAGGGTTCCCATTAGGTGAACCTCTTATTTTTTAATTGTGGATAGTAATTGAAATTATATGGGCGATTTTCCGAATATATCGACTTACCGACAAAAAACGAAAAGGAGACTGCTCCAACAGACTGCTGGAACAAACTCCCCTTTTTTATGCTTCTACACTCGTTTTCCGCTCTATTTTTTCTACAATATGCCCTTCCTCATTCCATTTTACTGCACGGTAATATGCGTCATGATAAAAAGTAAACCATGCTCCTTTTTCAGCGCCGTACTCCATCCACTTTTGCTTATTTTCAATTGATGTCATTGGATAATCATCGTATGCCATTACCCATAGTACATTTTGATGTGCGTGCGTCGGCAATAGGTCTGCTAAATGAAGCATCGTTTCACCTTTGCTTTCTAAAGCAATAACTGCATGTCCATCACTATGACCACCTGTATGCGCCATTTTTATTTCATCCGTAATTTCTATTTCTTGCTGGAATGTAACAACTTGATCTACAATCGGCTCCCAATTTTCCTTCCAATATGTATTACGCGACCTGATATTTGGGTTCCTCATTTCATTCCATTCCGTTTCGCTTACGTAAACTTTCGCATTCGGAAACGATGGTACAAGGTGATCACCTTCCCATTTCGTTAAACCAGATGCATGATCAAAATGCAGGTGTGTCATTAAGACGTACTGAATATCTTCAGGTTTTAAATCTAATTTTTCTAATGATTTATAAACCGATGACTCTTCTGTTACACCTTGATTTCGCTTCATCTTCTCATTCAATTTACCGTTTCCTATTCCGGAATCAATGAGCATATTACCGTCTTTCGTTTGCAAAAGTAACGGATCTGTTCGTAAATAAATATGATTTGTATCATTATGTTTATATTTACGTGACCAAAGCACTTTCGGTACAACACCAAACATTGCTCCTCCATCTAAATGTGTGTTCCCGCCTTTTAGCCACGTCACTTTTATATCTCCAATTTGTAACTGTTCCATTTTTCATCCCCCTTTCTTTTTAATATTAACATAAAATTCCGATTATTTTAGTTATAAAAAACCTATGCATTACTACATAGGCTCTGTGCGATATTTTGCTTCAACTCGGTAAATACGATGACCTTTACTTGAGAATTTCTCTTCGTATTCTGTCATAATGTTTCCTTCATAATCACTATTATGAAGATCTAGGCTCAGGTAAGTTAATAACATACCATACTCAGCCATACTCATTAGAGAGTATTCAAATAAACCTTGGTTATCTGTTTTGAAATGAATTTCTCCGCCTTCTACTAACACTTCTTCATAATTGCGCAAAAATGTTTTATACGTTAAACGACGTTTCGTATGACGATTCTTCGGCCATGGATCTGAGAAGTTTAAATAAACGCGGTCAATCTCACCTTTTGCAAAGAAAACTGTTAAATCTTCAGCATCTTTATTAATTAACTTTAAGTTCGGTACTTCTTCTTCAATTAATTTATCAAGTGCATCTACAACAACACTTGTGAATTTTTCAATTCCAATATAATTAATATGTGGATTTGCTTTTGCCATATCATACATAAAGCGGCCACGACCTGTACCTACTTCAATATGAATTGGTTGTTCATTTCCAAATACTTCTTTCCAGTTACCAGCGCGCTCCTCTGGGTTTCCGATTACGATATGTGAATACTCATTAATTCGATCCATTGCATATGGTTTATGTCTTAAACGCATAGATGTCTCCCTCTCTTTACATAGCTATTTTAAAGGAATAATTCCTTCTCTCTGTTTTAATCAATCTCCCAAACAAAAAACCAAGTACGTACGAGCACTCGGTCCGTTTCTTTCAAGTATAAGATGTACCATTTTGATAAAAACTACATACAGCATTAAACATTCCATGACGAAACAGCTTTTTCTCGTACATTTGAAGAGAAAAACAATCGAAAGGATGATCCGTTCATGCCAATTAATCAACAACATCAATTAGAAGTGCTGAAAGATATTTTAGTCAATCACCAAAGTGATTGTTGCGGGACAGTTTCTGAATGCGAGCAATTAGAGCGTCTCATTCAATCGTTACTCGCAAACGATAGTATAAGTAGTGACGCTAAAGCAATGCTAAACGATGTATATTCTTATAGTCAATCGGGTAAATCTTCCTCTAATTTGGACAACCACATTTCCAATAATCAAGAACAACTTACTCAGTGGATTGCTGGAATGGACAATTTTTCTTAAGTATTACTCTGAAGCAAGTAGTTGCTGTAAATATTGATGCCAATATTCAGCTTCTGCTTGCTGTTTTTTTGTTGTGTGCCATTGCATAGACAAAATCGTTTGTGCTATTACATACCATCTCATACGTCTAAGCAGCGATTCATCCATTTCAATATCATAATATTCGAGCCACTCGCTCCATTCGTGGCGCGGAATGTACCAATATAATAACATACCAAGGTCTAGAGCTGGGTCAGCAATTACAGCTCCATCCCAATCAATTAAAAACAACTCATCTTCATCCGACAATAGCCAGTTGTTATGATTCACATCACAATGGCATACAACGAATTCATTGTATTCAATATCTTTTAATGAATCCATTAAATATTGAAGGCCTTGCTGAATTGTTTCATCATCCCTTATATCTCCTCTTAAAACAAGTTGCAGTTGTTGTAATAACTCTTGTGCGTGAAGCGGTTGCTTCCCAAGTCTTTGAATCATCTGTACAAGCGCTTTAGAGGAGTGTATTTTCTTCAAAAGTTTCGCAACACGTTCTAGTTTCATATCCTCTGGCTCTAGCTTCTGTCCCGGAAGCCATTTTTGAGCAGAAATTACATCACCGTTCGTTACCCTTCTTGTCCAAAGTAATTTTGGAACAATTCCTTCTGCTGACAATACCGCTAAAAAGGGCGATGTATTCCGCTTTAAAAATAACTTCTGTTGTCCGTTTTGCGCAATATACGCATCGCCCGTTACTCCACCAGCCGGTACAAGACTCCACTCTTTTCCTAATAATTGTTCCAACCATTCCATATTCATTACCCGTTAACAAATCCTTATCTTTTATAGTTATGAAAAGAAAAACCGCAACATTTCTACATATGTTGTGGATTCATATATTTTACTGTAAATGAAAAGAAAACTTGGCATAAGCCAAAAACTCTCTATTTTATTTTACAAAACCAGTCATAGAATGACAACTTATCAAAATCGTCACCTTTGTCAATTCTACATTTATTACATTCTCAACGTCAAGTAGCGATTTGTCACATTATCGTCAATATATACGTGCTAATTGGAGCCAGCTGAAGTTCCTTTCCTCTAAATGAAGAAATTGGCTCTATTTTCGCTTGCTTTTCGTTTACTAACACATGCCACGTTTCTTCTTTCGGAAGTTGCACCGTTTTAGCTTCTAAACCGCTATTAAATAAAACTACAATCTCTTTCCACGGTCCAAACGATTCTGCATGCCCTAAGTGATATGCAAGTACTTCTGGAGAGGTTTGCAAAAAAGTCATGTGCTTTTTTATAAGGTCTGCGTTTTGTAATCGGAATGCTCCGTGCTCTTTACGAATCGCAATTAAACCTTTTATATAGTTAACGGTCTCTATCTCGTTCTCTTTTTGATCCCAATCTAATTGATTAATTTCATCATTTGCATTATAACTATTTTCATTTCCTTGCTTCGTACGATAAAACTCTTGCCCAGCATGTAAGAAAGGAATACCTTGCGAAAGAATCACCATTGCGCTCGCTAGAAGGTGACGTTTTTTCAAAATCTCTTCTGGCTCTTCATTACTGCGCATTAGTTTATCCCACATCGTCATATTGTCATGACATTCTACATAGTTAATGCTTTGCACAGGCTCTAGAAACAGACCTGTTTCTTTCATACTCAAAAGACTTCCCGATGCTATATACTGCAAATGATTACAGTCTACATGCCCACCAAATGCAAAACCACGTTTATTTATATGAAAGGTACTCCCTTTTATCCCATCACGAAATTGATCATTAAATTGCGCAATATGCGGCATTTTCTTTGCATTATTTAACGTTGCTTTTTCCTCTAGAGGAAGTGGTGTTTGTAGCTCCCACCCTTCTCCTAATAACAATGCATCTCGCTTTATGTTTCGCACTTCTTTTTCTATTATATTCATTGTATCGACATCTAAAATTCCCATTAAGTCGAATCGGAATCCATCAACATTGTATTCAGTAAGCCAATATAAAATAGACTCTACAATGAATTTCCTCATCATTTTCCGTTCAGATGCTATATCATTCCCGACTCCCGTCCCATTAGAAGGCATGCCATCTTCACCATGACGAAAATAATATCCTGGGACAAGCTTTTCAAATGATGATAGCTCTCTTTCATATACATGATTATATACAACATCTACAATCACTCTAATGCCGTGCTCATGAAATGTTTCAATTAGTTGCTTACACTCTACTATCCTGTTATACGGATCAGAGAGGTCTGTAGCATAATATCCCGTTGGCGCATTGTAATATAATGGATTGTAACCCCAATTATATGCAGAGGAAGGATTCGCCTCATCTACACCACCGAAACAATATAAAGGTAATAGTTCAACATGTGTAACACCCAAATCTTTTATATGAGACAAGCCTGTTAACGTCCCATTTCGCCCTATTGTCCCTTCTTCCATTAGCCCTTTATATGTTCCTTTTTTACTCACTCCGCTGCCCTGATGAATAGTAGCATCACGAATATGCAGTTCATACAATATGGCATCTGTCATTGCCTGTAATGGTGGTAATTGCTCTCGTTTTGTTACATTTGTCTTTTCCAAATCGATAACAACGCCGTACGTCCCATTTACAGTCACTGACTTTGCGTAAGGATCCACCGCTTCATTCCATATTAAATTAATACAAACAAGAAATGTATACTTTGCTCCGGCTAAATCGCCTTGTAATGTATGAGTCCAAACCCCATTTTCTCCTCTATCCATTTCATGATCGGTATATTCTTTATCACTTTTATAAATCCTTACTTTCGCAAGCCTCGCAGTTGGAGCCCATACTTTAAATGTCGTTGCTTCTTTTTGATACACGGCTCCTAAATCTGTACCTTCGTAGTAATACTTTTCATCGAAAATCGCTGTTCTTATGACAGCACCTATTTGTAAATCTGTTTCTTCATTCCGTTCATCTCGTACTGTATAATACTTCCCCACATCTAGCGGCTCTTCTATAAAGCACTCATACTTCGTTGCATCCGGAAGCGCAATTGTATGAGAAATCGGTAAATCTTTCACGTTACTTCCTTCTTGCAAACGAAATGTCCGGCTTGTTCCATACGCGTGTGGGAGCAAAATTGTAATTTTATTCATTTCATCTAAATAGGCATCAAATGGACGTTTTACTTTCAACATAAAAAAATCACCATCATTCTTAAAATTAAATGAAACGAGCTGCAAATGATAAGGCTTTTCTTATCAGCAAGGCTCTATACAGTAACACATTATTCTCTATAGTATATTCACCTGTATAAAAAACGTTTTCATACATTCTATTTTTGTAATTTTATTTCAGCAATCGCTTTATACTTCGGTGTCTCCTTCACATGAGATTCGTATAAAGTAATCGTATCCGCTTGAAATGATATTTCAGGCACTTCCTTTATATGTTCTAAATCAAACTTCTCTTCTCCTACCCATTTACGAGCAACAGTAATATGCGGATGATACGGGCGCGTTTCTAAAGAAAATCCATTCCCTTCACAAATAACGTGTACTTGCTTTTGTAATTGAAACAAATCGTAATTCTCACTTACCTTCGCCCAAAAAATACGCGGTCTATCTTCCATACCGAACGTTGAAAATCCTTGTAATGTGAACGATAGTTCTTTCGTTTCTGTAAGTGTTTGTAATCCATTCTTTATTCCTTCTAATTGTTCCTCTGTCGTACTACCTAAAAATGAAAGGGTAATATGATAATCTTCTTTATGTACCCATGAACGAAATGGTAATTCCTCCTGCATTTCCTCTTTATAGTTAGACAGCACTTCTTTTATATGATTTGGTAACGTAATTGCGACAAAATAATGCGGCTCCATGTACATCTTCTCCTTCTTTCTATTGTTGCTTTTCTTTCTTATCTCATTCAATTAAATAGAATCAGACTTCCCTACAAGTCTAACCAAGTTAGGGTCGCGTTAATAAAATCAGTGGGGGTTTTGTCCATCCCCTACTGATTATCAGCCCTCACCAATCGGGCTTTTACGGGCAGTTGATCCCCACCTAACTTCTTCGCTTTCGCTAAATTTTAAAGTGGGGGGCTTACTGCCCGTTAATGCGGGATAGATGAAATTATATCAATATCTCGACAAGGGATATCGACTTAACAACAAACGCTACGTAACAGAAAACCGTCCCAAAATATTTATTGGGACGGCCTCTTCTTATTTATATATGCATTACTTCGCTAATTCATGAATTGCTTGCGCGTAAATTGCTGTTGCTTTTAATAAGTCTTCAATTTCAATGTACTCGTCTTTTTGATGCGCAAGTTCTTCTTTTCCAGGGAACAACGGACCAAACGCAACGCCAGCTTTCAATGAACGAGCGTAAGTACCGCCGCCAATTGCTAATAGCTCTGCTTTTTCACCTGTTTGTTCTTCATATACGCGTTGCAACGTACGAATTAACACATGGTCTTTATCAACGTGATGCGGGCGAGAGTTCGAATAGTCTGCTACCGCAAATCCATGAGTACCAACATACCCTTTTAACTTCGTGATCATTTCTTCAAAGTTATTCGTAACTGGATAACGTACATTTAATCCTAAATTGCCACCATTCTCTTTCGTATAAGAAAGGCGACCAACATTCACAGTTAATGGTCCGCTAATATCGTCTTTATAAGAAATACCAGCTTTCTCTCCTAAAATATCTCCTGTAAATGTTTCTGTTACAAACGATGCAAACGAAGCCCCTTTTCCATCAAGAGCAACTGTAGTTAAGAAGTTTGCCAGTAATAAACCTGCATTCTCACCCTTCTCTGGAGTAGATCCGTGAGCTGAAATCCCTTTAATTTGCAACGTCACCGTATTACCTTCTACAATTGCTTCACCTATTTTTTTAGCAGTTTGTAAATACTCTTCATATGCTACTGTAAGTGCATTTACATCTTCTCCTGTAATAATCGCTTCTGCAAAATCAGGAACCATATTTAAACGGCGACCTGATTCAAATGAAACAAGTTCATATGTACCTTTCTTCTCTTCACTACCACTTTGCACAACTTGTATATCAGAAATTCCTTTTTCTGCATTAATAATTGGAAAATCTGCGTCTGGCGCAAAACCGATTGTTGGCATTTCTTCGTTTTTAAAGTAGTGATCTACACATTTCCAATTGCTTTCCTCATCTGTTCCTAAAATCATACGAACGCGCTTTGAAAGAGGTAAACCTAATTCTTTTACAATTTTCATCGCATAATAAGCTGCCATCGTTGGGCCTTTATCGTCAATTGCACCGCGTGCAAAAATCTTTCCGTCGCGAATATCTGCGCTATATGCGGGAGTCGTCCAGCCATCTCCTTCTGGTACAACATCAACGTGACAAAGAATACCTACTAACTCTTCTCCTTGTCCCATTTCAAGATGACCTGCATACCCTTCTAAATTTTTAGAAGCAAAACCTTCAGTTTCTCCTTTATGTAACATGAAAGATAAAGCTTTTTCTACACCTTCACCGAATGGTGCGCCCTCTTTCGCTGATTCTTCTTCCCATACACTTTTAATTTGTAAAAATTGTTGTGTATCACGAATTAAATCATCTTTTCGTTTTGCAACTTCTTCTGTCCAATTAATCGCTGACATCACGCATCCATCCTTCACTATATTGTTTCTTTCATCATAACAAACCGAAATCTCTTATGCCATATACGAAACTCAAATACCTAACAATTGTAATATTTCAGATATTTCCCATTAGTTTTTCTTTTATTTTTCTAAAAAAATTTGCAGGAATTTGGCGTTTTACGTAGAATTTTATGTGTTAGTTGACTGACCATATATAAAATGTCAACTACCAATATTTTTCTATATGAATATTTGTTAAACTTTTGTAAAATTTAAGTAGATTAAAGCATGAATTTTATCATGTAGAGTACAATGGTAGTAACGACCTTCTTTCCTGAATGGGGTCAAAAAAACTAGTAGAGGAGTGGTTTTCTCTTGAAACCTACAACTACTCGTATGCTAACACGCATTAAATCAATTTATATGTACATCAATGAAAACGGAACGGTAACGACGAAAGACCTTGTAGATGAGTTCGGGATCACACCACGAACGATACAACGTGATCTAAATGTGTTGCAGTTTAATGAACTCGTGTATAGCCCTTGCCGCGGTAAGTGGACAACAACAGGAAAGAAAGTGAGAATGACCTCATAATGAAAAAATAATTGTATGTAAATAAATACATACCCCTTTCTAACTCATTAGAAAGGGGTCTTTTCTGCGCCAAAAACAGCACTATTTCTCAGTATCTACTTGATATGTTTTTAACATTTCTACTTCTTCATCTGATAGCTCTCGGTATTGTCCAAGTTCTAGCTCTTCATCTAATACTAATGGTCCCATCTCTGTTCTCTTTAGGTAGACTACTTTTTTCCCTACCGCTTCAAACATACGCTTCACTTGATGGAACTTTCCTTCTGTAATCACAAGCTCGATTTCAGAAATCTCATCGCTTTTTAATATTGTAAGTGCACCTGGCTTTGTTTCATAGCCATCATCTAAAATAACACCTTTAGCAAACTCTTTTACATCCTCTTCTGTTACTACTCCTGCAACGTGTGCATAATATTTTTTCGGCACATGCTTTTTCGGAGATAACAATTGATGTGATAACTTCCCGTCATTTGTTATCAATAAGAAACCTTCCGTATCAATATCAAGTCGTCCAACTGGGAACGGATCAAAGATTGCATCTTCTAACTCTAATAAATCTATTACCGTTTCATGATTATCATCTTCTGTCGCTGAAATAACGCCTTGTGGTTTATGCAACATTAAATAAATAAACTCTTTATATTCCACAACTTCTCCGTGAATCATAACTTCTTGCTCTTCTACATTTACATGAACCTTCGCATCTTTCACTGGCGTTCCATCAATTTTTACAACGCCGTCTTTCAATAATTTCTTTACTTCTTTTCTACTTCCATATCCCATATTTGCTAATAATTTATCTAATCTCACGTTTTTCACCTTCTTTATTTATCATAGAAAAGGGGACGTAATTACGCCCCTTTTGATTTCAACTTTATTTTGAATCTATTGCCAAGTTTACGTTGGATTTTCTCTAACGCTTCTCCGCCAAATACTCGTTCAAGTACTCCTGTGCGAATTGCTAACAATCCGTACACAAGACCACCAATACCTGCACAAACCACAACTGTAATAAGAGCACCCATTCGGCCATCAGGCGAGATCATGAAGGACAGAATCCATTGTGATAACTTTACAGCAATGACCATTACAAGTGTTAATACTGCAATTTGGAAAGTTCTCTTATATACAACACCAAATGAATAGTGTACATGTTTTTTGATTTGTCGATTCGTATACCATACAGAAGCTAAGAATCCGACTGCTGTTGCTAAAATCGCTCCAACTGTACCGAAATAACGAATAAAGATTACGTTACATACGAATTTCAAAATAACACCCATAATAAGCGCGACAATCGCATGTTTTTGTTGATTGATTCCTTGCAGAATTGCTGCTGTCACTGTAAATAAAGCGAATAACAACGCAACCGGTGCATACCACATTAATACTTGTCCACCTAGTGGATCTGAGTCATAGAACGCAGTATAGATTGGATATGCAAGTGTTGAAATACCGACAACTGCTGGCAATGTTAAGAACATATTTGCCTGGAATGTTTGTGTAATTTGTAACTTTAAATAACGGTATTGTTTTTCAGTAAATGATTTTGTAATCGCTGGTACAAGCGTTAAACTAAACGCTGTCGCAAGCGATACAGGAATCATAATTAATTTATGCGTCCACATTGTGAAAATACCGAGAGCTCGCTCTGCAATATCCCCTTGACCAATCGCTTGCATAATTGAGTTAAATGTCAATGTATCAATTTGTTGATATAAAGGAATTGTTAACCCAATTACAACGTAAGGAATCGCATATGCAAATAATTCTTTAAATAATTGAACCGTACTCACTGTCGATTCTGGTACAGTTTGTTCAATTAAATATTGATCCAAATGTTTTTTACGTTTTAACCAGTACCAAATGAGTACACCGAGCGCTCCAACTGCTGAAACGAACGCAGCAAATGTCGCTACCCCAACTGCTGTTGCAACTGTACCACCAAGTACTTTAATAACGATAAAACTACCCGCTAATAAAAAGACGATACGAATAATTTGTTCAATAATTTGCGAAACAGTAGTTGGTCCCATCGATTGGTGACCTTGGAAATAACCACGAATTAAACTCGCTGCTGGTACAACAATAAGTGCAAAACTTACAAGACGAATAATCGTCGTAACTTCTCCTATATTACTGTGTACACTTTGTTTACCAAGCATTGCTTCTGCAAACAGTGGCGCTGTCATGTATAGAACTAGGAACGAAAGAACTCCTGTTACTATCATCATAACCATTCCCGAACGGAACATTCTCCGGCTCGTTTTATAATCGCCAAGCGCATTATATTTGGAAACAAATTTGGAAACAGCAAGCGGCACCCCTGCCGTTGCAATACTTAAAAAGATTGTATATGGAATGTATCCATATGTATAGAGCGTTCCGCCTTCTGTACCTACTAATGCATGAAACGGAAAGACGTAAATCATGCCTAAGAACTTTACTAAAAATGTCCCTAACGTAACAATAAGCGTTCCGCGCAGAAATTTCGAATCGGACATACAAAAATCCTCCTACATCTACATAAAGTGAAACTTTAATCAGTGTGGGTGTTCTTCCCTACTGATTATTAGTTGAACTATTCGAGCATTTACGGGCTACCAAATTCCCTTTTTATTTCTCTTACATCTTAAGGTTTTTGTCTTATTGCCCACAAATAGCAGGATAGTGCTGAACTCTAACTTTTGTATTGTACCACAATTCTCTCCTTAAGCAGTACTTCACTCTATTTTTCTTTTAAGGGAAAACATGCTATTCTTTTAGGCAGGAAATGTAGAAAATGAGGTCGATATATTATGCATTATGATGTTATTGTCATCGGCGGCGGGCCTTCTGGGCTAATGGCTGCAATCGGTGCTGCAGAAGAAGGCGCAAGTGTCTTACTTCTTGATAAAGGAAATAAACTAGGGCGTAAACTTGCGATTTCTGGTGGTGGTCGTTGTAACGTAACGAACCGTCTACCACTTGATGAGATTGTTAAACATATACCAGGAAATGGCCGCTTCTTATACAGCGCTTTTTCTATTTTCAATAATGAAGATATTATTACATTCTTCGAAAAGCTTGGCGTGCAACTAAAAGAAGAAGATCATGGTCGCATGTTCCCTGTATCAAATAAAGCACAATCAGTAGTAGACGCACTTTTAACACGATTAAAAGACTTAGGTGTAAAAATCCGTACAAATACACCTGTTGAAACGATTGAATATGAGAACGGTCAAACGAAAGCTGTAGTACTGCAAACTGGTGAAGTGTTAGAAACGAATCACGTCGTTATCGCTGTTGGTGGAAAATCTGTTCCTCAAACTGGTTCTACTGGAGATGGATATGCTTGGGCTGAAAAAGCTGGACATACTATTACAGAATTATTCCCAACAGAAGTACCAATCCTTTCAAACGAACCATTTATTCGTGACCGCTCCTTACAAGGCCTTGCTTTACGCGATGTAAACTTAAGCGTATTAAACCCGAAAGGAAAAGCTATCATTTCTCACAAAATGGACATGCTCTTCACTCATTTCGGCCTATCTGGTCCTGCCGCTCTCCGTTGTAGCCAATTCGTCGTGAAAGCACTGAAAAAGTTTAAAACGAACACGATTCAAATGAGCATCGATGCATTACCAGAAGAAAATAGTGAACAACTATTCCAGCGCATGCTGAAACAAATGAAAGAAGATCCGAAAAAAGGAATTAAAAACGTTTTAAAAGGTTATGTACCTGAACGTTACTTCCTATTCTTATTAGAAAAAAATGAAATTGACGGTAGTGAACAAGCTGGACAAGTTTCTCACGAGAAGATTCGTGCACTTGTGAAAGACTTTAAAGAGTTCACTGTGAATGTAAATGGTACGCAGTCAATTGAAAAAGCATTCGTTACTGGCGGCGGTGTATCCGTTAAAGAAATTAACCCGAAAGAAATGTCTTCTAAATTCACGAACGGCGTATATTTCTGCGGAGAAGTTCTTGATATTCACGGTTATACTGGCGGCTATAATATTACATCTGCTCTCGTTACTGGTAGAATTGCCGGAACAACAGCTGGAGAAAACGCAAAAATGCAATAGTAAAAAAAGAAACAGGGCTTCCTGTTTCTTTTTTTATAGGTACATAAAATTATATTAGCGGTCTTTCACATATATCAGCGATTCCTCAGGTTATACCGACTTACCAACAAAGAATGCCAAACCCTCGTGCTTTTTAGTTGCTTTATATACCTTAGTACCTTTATATTTTATATTGTTGAATATTTAAAAAAGGGTAAGGGGAAAAAATATGAGAAAAAAAGTCATGATGTCTTTAATGCTAATGACGTTTCTTTCTGCGGTAGAAGGAACGATTGTTAGTACAGCGATCCCTCGTATAACGAGTGATTTGTCAGGCGTCGAACTTGTTAGTTGGGTATATGCAATTTATATGCTTGCAACAGCTGTTTCGACTCCAATATACGGAAAGTTAGCTGATTTATTCGGTCGTAAAAAAGTTTTACTCATCGGAGCTACAATCTTCTTAATCGGTTCTGCGCTTTGCGGAGTCGTTACATCAATGGAACAATTAATCTTCTTCCGTGCTCTTCAAGGTATAGGTGCTGGTGCTGTTATGCCGATCACAATGACGATTATTGGAGACTTATATAGCGAAGCGAGAGACCGCGCGAAAGCACAAGGTTGGATGAGTGCCGTTTGGGGTGTATCGGGTGTTATCGGACCGTTAGTCGGTGGATTTTTAGTTGATTCTCTATCTTGGCGTTATATTTTCTTCTTAAACGTCCCATTTGGAATTATCGCTTGCTTAATGATCGCCATTTACTACAAAGAATCTATTAAGCCCGCTAAACACCATATCGACTATCTTGGTGCAACAGTCTTCTCATTAAGTACGATCGCTCTACTATATGCATTATTAACAGGTAGCAGTAAGCAAAACTGGGGCGACATAACAATTATCGGCCTATTAATCTTCGCCGTCGTTTCATTCATTATTTTCTTATTCATCGAGAAAAAATCTCCGGAACCATTAATTCCGCTAGCACTTTTCTCTAACCGTACATTATCTACAATAAACATATTAACGCTCATTGCTGGCGCAATGATCATTAGTATTACAATGTACCTTCCAATTTGGAGCCAAGGTGTATTAGGAAAAAATGCGACAGAAGCTGGACTTATTTTAATGCCAATCCCTGTTATGTGGACATTTGGCGCTATTTTCTCTGGTAACTTAGTAGGCAAATTAAAAACGAAACAAATCATTTTACTTGGAGCTAGCATTTTATCAGTCGCTACGTTCTTATTATTTACATTATCAACAAATTCACCATCGTTCCTTATTTATGTAGCAGTCGGATTATTCGGATTAGGAATGGGGCTTGTGACACCTATTTATATGGTAACAATTCAAGCAGCCGTACCAGCTCATACACGCGGAACAGCCGTTGGTTTAAACACATTTATTAATACATTTAGCCAAACGTTAGGTGCTGCAATCTTTGGCACAATCTTCAATACGATGATTCATGCACGCGGCATTAAAAACCTTGACCTTGTATCTGGTGGACACGGCGGAACTACAGCAAACGTCGTAACCGAATCGCAAGAGGCATTAGCATCAAGTGTACACGTCATTTATATGAGTACTTTCGTATTAGCAGTATTTACACTAATCATCGCTTGGATTTTATTGAAACCAGCTACTCAAACAAGTGAGCAATAATAAAGAGGATGACCATTTCGGTCATCCTCTTTTTATTCTTCATTCTCCACAATATGTTTCAGCATAGATAATTTATTATCCCAAAAACGTTCATAATATGAGAGCCACTGTTGTAATTCCTCTAATGGTTCTGGATGCAAGCGATATATCTTCTCTCTTCCGCTTTTTCTTCCGCTTACTAAATTCGCTTCCGAAAGAATATGAAGGTGCTTTACAACCGCAGTACGACTCATCGGAAAATGATCCGTTATTTTGGAAATCGGTAACTCTTTATCACTTAATAACCGTATTACTTCTCGGCGGGTTGGATCAGCAATTGCTTGAAATACATCATATTTCGCTGCTGATGAAGACACTTAGCCTTCAACAACCTTTTTCAGTTTTTCATTTACAATCGCTACCCAGCCGCCACTCATTCTATCGCGAATAATAGAGCTCTTCGCATTCGCTTTCGGAAGAATTTCATCAGGATGTTTCCAGCCGCCGTGAATTAACGTAAATTCTGTTTTATTATCTCCTAGGTCTTTCAGATTAAATGAAACGACCCAGCCATCTGTATCCCATGAGAAAGATAGATGGTTTGGTTCATCAATTTCTAACACTTTACATGGTGATGGGCCAAATGGTGATTGCACATGAAATTCATGTCCTACCTCTAATGCAAAATCATTCGGCATAAACCATGAAGCAATCCCTTCTGCAGTTGATACTACATTCCATACTTTTTGAATAGACGCGTTAAAAACAATCGTTTGTTTAATATCATTTAATGTATTTTGTTGTTCCATTTTCATTCTCCTTTATTCGGCAATTAAATATAACACCTTTTAGTTGCACTTCAATGATATAACACCTTTTAGTTTCATGTCAACGCTAATTCTTTTTTACTGTTGAGAAATTCTCAACATTTTTTCAACAGGACAAACACCCTCTGAGCATTCCCTCATAATATACTCACAAAGGCAACAAAAAATAAAAACTTCTTTCAACATGAAACTCCATCATTCATCTTGAAAGAAGTGCCTTACGTATATCATGCGTATTTCGTCTCTCCTCCTTCCCTCAGGGACACTACGCGAGATATGAAAAATCAGAAGGAATATGCCCACCATTTGAGTAGGTAGTTATTTCTCTTCTCCTCAACATTTCCTTAGGAGCGAAATGACTACCAACTCACTTTTTCAAACAAAAATAAAAAGGAGATGAAAGGCTATGTTCTATTGCATTAACTGCTCTGACATTCACCATGAAAAACATCCGAATGATAAAGTATTCAAAAACGGTTTTTATATTGATCCATTTTTAGGTGATCGTTATCACCTTGGTATGTGTACAGATGCCCAAAACCATGAAACAGGGGAGCCTCTTTTAGCGAAAAAGAAATTAGGCACAACTCAATCTATTATGAACGTATTACCGACACATGTTGTCCCAACATAAAGCATAAAAAAGAGCTCAGCTCTTTTTTATGCTTTATAAACGATCATTGCTGAAAAACAATAAATTTGGTTTTCGTCATCATTAATGGAAACACCGACTTGATACTTAATATCTACAAAATTACTATCATCAATCTTTTTCAAAAAAACATTTACAGCGTCTTCTAAGTCTTTTTCGTGACTTTCATCAAACACTTTCACACGAATCATGTTAACACCATCCTAGATCGCAGCCCTCCGCCGCTTGATTATTGCCACGGTGCGTATCTATGATGCGATAAAATTTTCCGTCTTCATATATATATCCGTCTTCTAACACATATTGTTTACCTTCAGTATAGACATAAAACTTACCTATCATAAATTTACTCGTATATAATTCCAAATAATCCGGTCTAAATTTAGCTACAACTTTATTTGTAATATCAATTCTTATTGTGCGCCCCACCTTCTCTCCCTCCCTTGCAAAGAACGGATTTAGGTATATTGTATTAGCGATTTTACATTTTATGCTTAAAAATAAGTGGATATGCCTTCTTTCTTCGTCTGTACTATTTTTCAAAAAAAATCATCAATAAATAAGAGCAAAAAAATATATAAAAAAAAGAGTTTTTACTTATTGACTATAACATCAACATTATGGTATTATATAAAATTTGACATTTTTGATTACTTGTGCTATCATTAAAAGTGGTTACCACATATGGAGGTGGATGATTTGTTTCAAATTGGCGATAAAATCGTTTATCCAATGAACGGCGCAGGAGTCATCGAAGCCATTGAAGAGAAAGAAATATTAGGAACAACACGTCAATATTGTGTGATACGTATCATTAGTAAAGACATGCAAATAATGCTTCCTATGGATCAATTACAAAAATCAGGTATTCGTTATATCGTAGATAAAGGTACGTTAGATGGTATACTTCTTGAATTTCAAAACGGGGAATCAGACACATCACTTTCCTGGAAACAGAGATATACAATGAATATGGAAAAAATGAAAAACGGCAATCTGCAAGATAGTGCAGAAGTCGTTCGCGATTTACTTCGCCGTAATAAAGAGAGAGCATTAAATGCGAGCGAAAAACAAATGCTAGATAATGCACGCAAAATGATGATTAGCGAAGTTGCTCTCGTGCAAAATGTTTCTGAACATCAAGCAACAGAATTTCTTCAAGATACAATTAATCATTAAATTTAAAATAGCCGACCGCTATTTTTTTTTGCAGAAAAAAGGACAAAGAGATAAACCTCTTTGTCCTTTTATATTACCCGCGCCCTGCTTGAAACGACGGGTATAAAGTCATTCCACCATCTGCAAATAACGTAATTCCAGTTACGTAACTCGCTTCTGAAGAAGCAAGCCACGTTGCGACTGCTGCAATTTCTTCCGGTTTTCCAATGTAGCCCATCGGTATCATACTTTCTACGTCAGCACGTTTTTTAGGATCAGCAAACTTTTCGGCATTAATTGGTGTATTTATTGCACCTGGCCCAATATTATTTACTCGAATACCTTTTGGTGCATATTCTAACGCTAACGTTTCTGTCATCAGTTTAATGCCGCCCTTACTCGCCGCATAGTGCACAAATAGTGGCCATGGAATTTTCTCGTGAACACTCGACATATTAATGACAGATCCTTTAATATCGTGTTCCACAAAATATTTAATCGCTTCACGACTTCCTAAAAAAGCGCCTGTTAAATTTGTATTAATTACTCTATTCCAATCTTCAAGCGGCATTTCATGCGACGGTACCGCGTTTTCTATCCCTGCATTATTAATCATAACGTCGAGCGTACCAAACTCTTTTACAGCAGATTGAATGAGATTTGCAACATCCGATTCACTCGTGACATCACCTTTTACAGCAATCGCTTCTCCCCCTACTTTTTTAATTTCTTCTAATACATCATGCGCTTCTGACTCTCGTGAACGATAGTTAATTACTACTTTTGCTTTTTCCTTAGCAAACCTTACTCCCATCGCTCTTCCAAGACCAGTTGCTGACCCTGTAATAACGACAACCTTCCCTGCTAAATCACTATACATTCCAATACCTCCTTTAACTTTTTGCAATACCTAACATAATTCCAGCTGCAATAATAAAAACGATACCAACAACAATCCCCGTTAATTGGCGTTTCGTTTTTCTTTCACCTAATATAAGAATCCCGCCAAGCGTTGAAATAATAATTCCCATTTGTGATAGAGAAAAACTTGTTGCCACTCCGACACGCGGCTGCGAAATGAATAAAAACATATTTCCAGCTGCCCAAATTAATCCTGGAATAATATTTCGTATTGCATATTTATTAAATGGATGATGTTTAAAAGTAAGTAAAATTCCCCCTAACACCATACCAACTGCTTGTGGTAATAAAGCTGACCAACCATCTACATGAAATAGTCTAATCACTACTACATAAACTAAATAACCGACGGTTGAAATCAATAAAATGATAATGCCCTTTTTAAAATTCCCCGATTGCTCTGCACTCTTTTCTTCTTCACTTTGAAGCGATGTTAAAATAACACCGATAATAATACAAACGAGAGCCAAAACACCAAGGACAACTGATATTGTCGTGGACCACTCATGAAATACGATAACTCCAAATAAAGTCGTCGCAACTAATTGAAGTCCTGTTGAAATGGGCATCGTCCTCGAAACGCCCATTAAATCAATACTTTTTAATTGATTTGCCTGACCAAGTGCCCAAAATAAACCTGACACAATTCCAACTCCAATAACAGTAGGAGTTAATACTGGCTTCATAAAAATATAAACAACAATCGAGAAAATAAGTGCGCCAAGCGTTGTACCGAGCGTTTGACTATATGGTCCACCGCCAAGTTTTACGTTAAATAGCACAATACTTCCCCAAAATATAGCTGGTAAAATCGCTAAAAGTATGTCCATCGCTCATTACCTTTCTTTACGAAATGTCATCAGTTACCGTTCTACACCATTAGAATGTGATTTCATTTTTTCCTTCGCCCGTGCACAAACCTTTTCTGCGATCACACTAGACACATTTTTTTGTCGCTCAACTTTCTTTATCTTTATGTGATCTAAATTGTCTTCCAAAGTAAGTGTAACTTTATCATTGGGCGGGTTATGTGCACCTTGAAATGTGAGAAATTGTAGCGTCACTTCAAATCTAGGAACGAACTCATCTTTCTTACCAAGACGCTTTATATTTATAACAGAATCACATTCATATTGATCTTCTGTCGCTTGCCTTATAACAGAGTAATATCGATTTAATAGCGCACTTTCTAAAAGTTGTTCATTCGATTCTTTTGCCAAAGAATAACTTGGCAAAAAGGAAGAGATAGAACATATTATTGTTAGCATTACACATAGTTTTTTCATAACGCCCTCCTTGTTCTATACGTTAGTGTTCTCAAAACTGCAATAAAAAAACGACTTTCCCTATGTAGGAAAGTCGTTTTAATGAATCCAATATTAACCACCACTCACTGGTGGGATTAGTGCAACAACATCACCAGATTGAATCGTATCATCTTCATTTGCATATTCTTCATTAATCGCAACCATAATTGGTGCCAATACTGGCACATTATATTCAGTTGCAACCATATCTTTTAACTCTGCAACCGTAATATTTTCTTTCTCTATTTGTAATTCACTTCTTCCTGCTTCTTCTTGCAAGTTCGCAAATAACAATACTCGAATCATACTTATAGCTCCTTCCCAGGCTCTCCCGCCGGATATGGCGTTTTTTCTAATTGATCGCCAATCCAAGAGTCTCCATCTTCCCAAAACTCCTTTTTCCAAATCGGAACAATTTGTTTTATGCGTTCCATAATATATTCATTTGCTTCATAAGCCGCTTTACGATGCGGTGTTGAAACAGCCACAACAACCGCGATATCAGAAATTTGCAATGTACCGATGCGATGTGTAATCGCAACGTATGTACCTGGCCATTTTTCTTTCACTTCCGAACCAATTTTCTCTAACATCTTTTCTGCCATCGTTTTATAAGCTACATATTCTAAGTATAATGTACGACGCCCTTTCGTAAACTCTCTAACCGTTCCAATAAACGTTGTAACAGCACCACATTCGCGGCGAATAACCTTCTTCGCTACCTCTTCAATCGAGATTTCTGTATCAATTACTTCATAATACGTATTTGTCATTTCGTACTCCTTACCGTTTGTAAAAACCAGTCTATATAGAAATCTTCTTCTGTTATATGAAATACTTTATATTCTTCTCGTAAGTTTGCCGAAGCATCATGCCACGTAATAACCGCTACTATATTTTCTACTTTATGTAAAAGTTCAACGTCTTCCGCAGAACGAAGTAACACTACTTTCGGATAGCTCTCTTTTTTATAGCCCTCTATTAAAATTGTATCCACTTCAAAAAACTCATATAAGCGAATAATTTCTTGCAAGGACCATTCCTCTCTTAATGACGACAGTGAAAGTAATCCAGCGCCTTCTACACTACTGACAACAGCACCAGCCTTTCGGTGCCTTTCACTATCTTTTTGCGCTACTTCTGGAAAACCTCCGTGCCCGTGATGCTTAATTGTAGCAACTTTCATTTTTCGTTCAGCTAATGCATACACAATTTTCTCAACAAGCGTTGTTTTTCCGCTATTTTGATACCCTACTATTTGTAAGATTGAAGGGGCTTTGCCCATGGCCACTCACATCCCTCGGCGTGCTCTAACAACAATACAGATACTTTCATCCCTGCTTCAAATCCTCTCGTTCCTCCAGGCAACACAATAAAAGCATTCGCATCGGCAAGTGAAGAGACCGCACTCGATTTATCTAAACCGACCGGCATCGCTTGTAATGCCCCGTCTACGATTGTCACCTTAGCTCTTACAAAACGAGTAAACGGATTTGGCTTCGGAAAGTCTTTTTGTAAAATAGCATCTGCTCTATATACATGAGGCTCCTTTGCAAACAAGTATGTTTTTATAATCGGATGCACAAATAGCTCAAATCCTACGTAACAAGCTGAAGGATTCCCTGATAAACCGAAAAGTAACTTTCCGTCAACTTCAGCTACTGTCGTTACACTTCCTGGTCTCATCGCTATTTTATTAAAGAGTACATTCGCCTGTAATCTTTCATAAATAGCTGGCAAGTAGTCATAATCTCCTACCGACACACCGCCTGTCGTAATTAAAATATCAACCTCATCCATCGCCGATTGAACAGCTGCAAAACATGCATCTAACTCGTCGGCAAGTTGACCATAATAACGCACTTTCCCTCCGGCTTTCATAATTTGAGCTGCAATCATATACGAGTTACTATTTCTAATTTTCCCCGGCTGTAACGACTCATGTACTTCTAACAATTCACTTCCTGTCGTCACGATACCAACAACAGGCTGTTTTACAACTTTCACAGTACTATATCCAAACGTCGCTAATAAGGCGGCAACACCTGGATTGATTGCAACGCCTTTCTTAACGAGAACTTGATTTTGTTTTATATCTTCCCCTTTAAATGACACATTGTCACCACTATTAAAAGGACGCTTTACCTTCATATATGTTTTTCCGTTCTTCTCAAACCCCTCCGTCAGCTCTAGCATTACGACTGCATTACAATCCTCTGGAATAGCTGCCCCCGTCATAATACGAACCGCCTGAAAAGGTCCTACTTCTTCTGTAAAAACAGATCCTGCCCCGATTTCTCCTATTACTTCAAACTCAATCGCATTCTCTTGATTTGCTTCTTTCGTATCTTCTGCTCGAATCGCGAAACCATCGTAAGGAGAACGATCGAAATGAGGAACGTCATGATCAGAGATAACATCCTCCCCAAGAATTCTCCCGTAACTTTCCGTAATAGAAACCTCTTCTACTTCACCATTTTTCGCATATTCCATTACTCTCTCTACTGCCTCAGCAACTTGAATTGGAATTCGTTTTTCTATCATCGTTTCTCACCTCATATTTGCAATTTTTTTTATCTCGATTAAACTTTATATATTAAATAGAAATTACTTCAAGGAGGAATTCCATGTCTTCATTCACACACTTTAATGACCAAGGACGCGCGAAGATGGTTGATATAAGTGACAAAAAAGCAACCGTCCGAACAGCAATTGCGTGCTCTAGCATTGTCGTTACAAAAGAAATTTACGATAAAATCTCTCACAATGAAATTGGGAAAGGTGACGTATTAGCAGTTGCACAAATCGCAGGTATTATGGCTGCGAAACGCACTTCTGATATTATCCCAATGTGCCATCCTTTATTATTAAAAGGTGTTGACGTTTCTTTCGATTGGAAACAATCCGAAGAACAATATCGATTACTTATTGAAGTAAAAGTTAAAACAGAAGGTAGCACCGGTGTTGAAATGGAAGCTTTAACAGCCGCTTCCGCTACAGCTCTTACTGTGTACGATATGTGCAAAGCTGTTGATAAAGGTATGATTATTGGCGAAACTTACTTATTTGAAAAAACAGGTGGAAAAAGTGGAGATTATACGAGAAAGTCTTAATCTTCTTTCCATTGAACCTAAAGGGCTCCCTTTAGGTTCAACCTATATATCTTGCATATAAGCGTTTTGCTATATTTATATCATTCGTCCCATGAATAAACGCCCTGCCATCTGTAAATAAAACAAAACGAAATTCCTCCACCGGAAATGATAATAAATACGGAGTAGCTTTTACATCCACACTTCTTTGTAAGCGCTTTTTAATTTCTTCTAAATTAAATTCATTCCGCACACCTGGACGGATTTGTACTGTATTTCGGCCACATAACACTTCTGTTTTCGTTTGTGCTTCAAATGTTAAACTCGGATATGTACGTAATCTTCCGCAAGATAAACATGTATCTTTTTTCTGCCTATTCACTTTAAATGCCATCTGTTGATTATTCCAAAGATCAAACGATAACATCGTTTCGCGAAGCGCCCCATAGTCTTCTACTAATATTTTCAGCGCTTCCGTTATTTGATGTGCAACTACTAATTGCACGGCTGGCTGTATAATACCCGCCGTATCACATGTTGCCCCGCTCGCTGGATGTTCCATTAAACAGCGGAAACACGGTGTTTTTCCTGGTAAAATTGTATACGTTACTCCGTAGCTTCCGACACAACCACCATATATCCACGGAATATTACACTTTTGTGAAATATCATTAATAAGAAGACGTGTTTCAAAATTATCTGTCGCATCTAATATTAAATCTACATCATTCACTAGCTCTTCCATTTCTTGCACTGTTACATCAGTCACAACCGGGTTTATTTCCACCTCAGAATTAATCTCTTGTAAATGTTCTGCTGCTGCTACCGCCTTCGGTTTATACTGTGTTGCGTCGTCTTCTGTATATAATTGTTGCCTTTGTAAATTGCTCCATTCTACATAATCACGATCCGCAATTGTTATTTTTCCAACACCCGCTCTAACAATCGCTTCTGCATTCGCTGCACCGAGAGCACCAGCGCCAATAATAAGTACATGCTTCTCTCTAATTTTTCTCTGTCCTTCTTCTCCAACACCAGAAAATAATATTTGTCTTGAATATCGCTCCTGCATACGATAGCCCCCTTTCTTATCCTCCTATATAAGACATTTCAATTTTCGGACGATTCTTTGCACTTTCTTCTGTCCGTTCATCCGAATACCTGTCTTTTCTATTCATCCATACATTTTGTATAACGCTTACTAACTCATCATCTGAAAGATTTCCTCTAAGAAGTTCCCTTACATCCAATCCTTCTGTCGCAAATAAGCAAGTATAAAACTTTCCATCTGCCGAAATTCTTGCTCTCGTACAAGAGGAACAAAATGACTCTGAAACAGAAGTAATAAAACCGACTTCGACATTTGTTCCAACGTAACGATATCGTTTCGCAACTTCACCGAAATAATGCGCTTCAGCTGGCTCAAGTGGATACACACTATGAATCATTTCAATTAATTCTTGCTTTGTAACGACTTGGTCAAAGTTCCATCCATTTGTACTACCAACATCCATAAACTCAATAAACCTAAGTGTGATTCCTTGCTCTTTAAAATAAGTAGCCATCGGAAGTACTTGATGGTCATTCATCCCTTTTTTCACAACCATATTTACCTTTACATCAAGCCCGGCCTCTTTTGCAGCCATAATTCCCTTTATAACAGGTTTCGTATTGATATTCCGGCCATTAATGTCCTTAAATACATCGTCATCTATTGCATCCAAACTAACATTTACTCTATGTAATCCAGCTTCTTTTAATGCTTTTGCTTGTTTCGTTAAATGAATTGCATTTGTCGTTAACCCTATATCTACTAACCCTTCAATTTTCACGAGACGTGCAATAAGTTTTGTTAAATCTTTACGCAGCAGTGGCTCACCACCAGTAAGCCTAATTTTTCGTACACCGATGCTAACAAATAGTTTTGCCAAACGTTCAATTTCATCAAACGTCAGTAAAAACTCATCTTTCAAAAAAGCATAATCTGGCCCAAAAACTTCCGCTGGCATACAATATGTACATCTAAAATTGCAACGATCAATGACAGATATGCGCAAATCTTGAAGTGGGCGTCCAAAAAAATCTGTAACCATCTCCTGCATCGCCACCCTCCCTTTCTGCCAAATTTCTCTCTTTTCATTCTATTATAATATATTTTCGAACTGCGATGTTTTTGCTCAAGTGAATAAAGTAAAACTTTCCTAACCAATTAGATTACCTACAAATAACGATATAAAAACCTTGAAGCATAAAAGCCCCAAGGTTTTCTTCCTATTAACTTAATCTAATAATAGTTAAAGTAGCTCCTGGCGTTGCCGTAGATAATGTAGCTATTGCAACTAATCCAAATAACTGCAGGCTAATAGCAGCTCCAGCAGGCAAATTAGCAATGATCGTTGCACTAAATGAACCAGTAGCAACTGTCGGAGCGTTTATCGTTCCCGCAAGCGGACTACCATTTACAGTTATACGAGAACTTACAAGTAATCCTGCCGTTAGGTTAATTGTATAAGCTATATAATAATTCCCTGCATTCGCAACTGTAAATACAGTATTTCCTCCGCTAACAGTAATTCCTGGACCAATATTTTGATTGTTCGGTAATGGTACATTCGTACCACCTAATAAAACGGAAATAGCGGTTCCTGATGTATTATTCGCAAATGCATACGTTGCAGTTGTACTAACTCCAGTCGCCCCGGTTGCCCCGGTCGCTCCAGTGGCTCCAGCTCCGGTTGGACCTGTATCTCCAGTTGGACCTTGTGAACCGGTTGCTCCTGTAGCCCCCGTTGGACCTTGGATTCCTTGCGGGCCTTGAATTCCTTGTGGACCTGTCGCTCCGGTTGCTCCTGTAGCTCCCGTTGAACCTTGAATTCCTTGCGGGCCTTGAATTCCTTGGGGACCTTGAATTCCTTGTGGACCTGTCGCTCCGGTTGCTCCTGTAGCTCCCGTTGGACCTTGAATTCCTTGCGGGCCTTGAATTCCTTGTGGGCCTTGAATTCCTTGTGGACCTGTCGCTCCGGTTGCTCCTGTAGCTCCCGTTGGACCTTGAATTCCTTGCGGGCCTTGAATTCCTTGTGGGCCTTGTGGGCCGGTCGGACCTATGTCACCTTGCGGACCTTGGATTCCCTGTGGGCCTTGTGCTCCCGTTGCCCCTGTCGCTCCTTGGATTCCTTGCGGACCTTGTGGACCTTGAATTCCTTGTGGGCCGGTTGGACCTATGTCGCCTTGTGGGCCTTGAATTCCTTGGGGACCTTGTGCTCCTGTTGCCCCCGTTACTCCTTGGATTCCTTGGGGACCTTGAATCCCCTGTGGACCGGTTGGACCTATCTCTCCTTGAACACCTTGTATTCCTTGCGGCCCCTGTAACCCCGTCACTCCGGTTGCTCCCGTTACTCCTGTCGCTCCTGTCACTCCAGTTGAGCCTGTCGCACCTGTATCTCCTGTTACTCCTGTCGCACCTGTTGCTCCTGTCGGGCCAGGTGGTCCACCTGATGGACCTGTCACTCCCGCCGGACCTGATGGCCCCGTTGGTCCGGTCGGTCCTGCTGGTCCTCCTGACGGGCCAGTCACCCCTGTTGGACCGGTTACTCCTGGTGGACCGGTAGTTCCTTCTCCCGTCGCTCCGGTTGCCCCCGTATCTCCTGTTGCTCCCGTCGGACCTTGTATCCCTTGAATTCCTTGTGGTCCTTGCACTCCTTGCGCACCTGTTGCTCCTTGAATCCCTTGAATTCCTTGCACTCCCTGTGTCCCCATCGGACCTGTTGGACCAATTGCCCCTTGTGTACCTTGCACTCCTTGGGGACCCTCTGGACCCGTTGCTCCTATTTCCCCTTGTATCCCTTGAATTCCAGTTGCTCCTTGTGCTCCAGTTGCTCCCGTTATCCCTTGCACACCTTGTATTCCCTGTATTCCTTGTGGACCTTGTGGGCCTGTTGCTCCTACCGGTCCTTGAATACCTTGTATCCCCTGAGGACCCTCTGGACCCGTTGCTCCAACTGGCCCTTGCACACCTTGTATTCCTTGCGGGCCCTGAAGTCCCTCTGGGCCTTCTGGACCGGTTGGACCTATCTCTCCTTGTATCCCTTGGATTCCAGTTGGACCTTGTGGGCCAGTCGGACCTTGGATTCCTTGCGGACCTTGGATTCCCTGTGGACCTTGTGCTCCTGTTGCCCCTGTCGCTCCTTGGATTCCTTGAATTCCTTGTGGGCCTTGAATTCCTTGTGGGCCGGTTGGACCTATGTCGCCTTGTGGGCCTTGAATTCCTTGTGAACCTTGTGCCCCCGTTGCCCCTGTTACTCCTTGGATTCCTTGGGGACCTTGAACACCTTGTGGACCGGTTGGACCTATCTCTCCTTGAACACCTTGGATTCCTTGCGGACCCTGTAAACCCGTCACTCCGGTTGCTCCCGTTTCTCCTGTCGCTCCTGTCACTCCAGTTGAGCCTGTCGCCCCGGTATCTCCTGTTACTCCTGTCGCACCTGTTGCTCCTGTCGGACCAGGTGGTCCACCTGATGGACCTGTCACTCCCGCCGGACCTGACGGCCCCGTTGGGCCGGTCGGTCCTGCTGGTCCTCCTGACGGGCCAGTCACCCCTGTTGGACCGGTTACTCCTGGTGGACCGGTAGTTCCTTCTCCCGTCGCTCCGGTTGCTCCCGTATCTCCTATTGCTCCCGTCGGACCTTGTATCCCTTGAATTCCTTGTGGCCCTTGCACTCCTTGTGCACCTGTTGCTCCTTGAATCCCTTGAATTCCTTGCACTCCCTGCGGCCCCATCGGACCGGTTGGACCAATCGCCCCTTGTGCACCTTGCACTCCTTGGGGACCCTCTGGACCCGTTGTTCCTATTTCCCCTTGTATCCCTTGAATTCCAGTTGCTCCTTGTACTCCTGTTACTCCCGTTATCCCTTGCACACCTTGTATTCCCTGTATTCCTTGTGGACCTTGTGGGCCCGTTGCTCCTACCGGTCCTTGTATGCCTTGTATCCCCTGTGGCCCCTCTGGACCCGTTGCTCCAACTGGACCTGGCACTCCTTGTATTCCTTGCGGGCCTTGAAGTCCCTCTGGGCCTTCTGGACCTGTTGGGCCTATCTCACCCATCGGACCTTGTATCCCTTGAACTCCTTGTGGTCCCGTTGCTCCTGATGGACCCGGTACTCCTTGTATTCCTTGTGGACCTTGATCTCCAGTCGCTCCTGTTACACCTTGAGGCCCTATAGCCCCCTGGATACCTTGCGGACCTTGATTACCAGTTGCACCCGTGATTCCTTGAATCCCCTGAACTCCCTGTATTCCTTGTTCACCAGTTACACCCGTCGGACCAGGAATACCTTGGATACCTTGCGGACCTTCTGGACCTGTTGGCCCAATCGGTCCTTGAATCCCTTGTATTCCTTGCAAACCCTGTGCTCCTGTGCTTCCAGTCGGACCTGTACTTCCCGTTGCTCCTGTTACCCCTGTACTTCCTGTTACCCCTGTATTTCCCGTTGCTCCCGTCGCACCTGTACTTCCACTCGGTCCACCACCCGGGCCTGTCGCACCAGTTGCCCCCGTCGGACCTGGTGGTCCTCCAGATGGACCCGTTATCCCTGTTGGACCTGTTATTCCAGTTGGGCCTGTAACCCCTTGACCAGTTGCTCCTGTTGCTCCCGTATTTCCACTCGGTCCTTGTGGGCCTTGTATCCCTTGAGGTCCTTGTATACCTTGTGAACCAGTTGAACCCGGTACCCCTTGCACTCCTTGAATTCCTTGAGGTCCCTCAGGTCCAGTAGCCCCAATCAGACCTTGTACCCCCTGTATCCCCTGTATACCTTGTGCCCCAGTCGCTCCCGTTGGACCAATCGGACCTTGTAACCCTTGCACCCCTTGAGGTCCTGTCGCTCCAGTTTCTCCTTGTGGTCCTCTCAATCCTTGTGGCCCCTGCTGTCCTTCTGGTCCAGTTGCACCTATTGGCCCAACTGATCCTTGTATCCCTTGCACACCTTGAGGTCCTGTCGGGCCCATCTCCCCCATCGGACCTTGTAATCCTCTTGGTCCTTGAGGTCCTGTTGGGCCTTGTGGACCTGTTGGACCAGTGATCCCTATACCTGTAAATCCAGTTGGAACAGGGGGGAAAGTAGGCCCAATAAGTTCGGGTGGAATTCTAAAATTAGAGCTTAACGAATTTTGCTTCCGATTATTATCACGATTCTTCACACTTTCACCACCTACAAACCGTCTTTTTCATAATAAATAAGCCTCTTCTTAATCTATTTACAAAAATAATTTCCAAGACTATTTTTATTTTAAATAAATAAAAACTCCCTTAATTCCTTAAGGGAGTCCCGCAGTTGAATCCATATTATCTGTATTAGGAACAGCTTGCACTATACCCGATGTATTTACACTTTGCCCCATGTTTGTTCCTGTTACAGTACCAGCAGGAGTGCCCCTTGTATATGTTGTCGTCACAGAATCTCCTGGCTGTAAACAAAGCTTCGTCTCCGTCCCTATTACTGTAACAACGTCGATCCAAGTGCACCCCATTGAACCACTATACGATTTCGTAGCAGTAAATGACGTATCACTCAAATTATCACCGGTAAATATATTCCCAGTGTTATTCACAATAACAAATTCTTTTATATGAGCAGGCATAATTACACTCTACCTTTCCTCTATGAACCTAATGTACGTGTACTCGTTGCTAATGGCGGAAGAAACACTGATGTTCTAATCACCGCTTCTGACTGTCTTTTCCCATTTAAAAAAATAGCCGCACTCGACCCTCCAGCACCCGCATATACTTTTGCTACAGCTAAAGGTGAGATATCATAACAGTCACCAACATTAACAGCCCCTGTATTATTTATAATTTTTACTTTCCGCAAGTTAATCCCCATTTACCTATCCCCCTTTTGTACACTGTATGCAAAAGAAAAAAACTTGAAACAGACTCGTTTCAAGTTTTTTTAGCTACTTATTTCGTTTCACCTTCATATTGAAGCATGCCGCCAACCATGTTCACTGTTTTAAAGCCTTGCTCATTTAAATAATGACATACATTTTCACTGCGCATTCCCGAACGACAAATAAAGATATATTCATTCTCTTTATCAAAGAAATCTACTTTATTTGGGATATCGCCCATTTTAATATGTACAGCTTCTGGAATTTTCCCTGCCGCTACTTCTTCATCTTCCCTTACGTCTACTAAAAATAACGTTTCCCCATTTTCTAAACGCTCTTGCACTTCTTCTGTAGTAATTGTTTTAACTTCTGTCATATGTCGTTCCTCCTTATATACAATAAAACCTTTAGTCTCTTCCTTAAACAAGCATATCTAGTCAATTTTAGCATGCGAAAGAAAGAACGCAAAGAATGGAAATTTTATTTCTCAATTTTCCCGCAAAACTTATTCTTTACAAACATAACTCGTGCATTGTATCCTCAATATACTTGTTTTATGAAAGGAGCCAATGAAAATGACACTTTTTCTTTTCATTACGGGCATCATTTTCTTAATCGCCGCAATTATTGCACTTAGTATGAAGAATAATAAAAAGATAAAATCACCACAAGAAATGTCATTCTTATTTCTATTGCTTAGTATCGCATTCTTCGGTATAGCAATTGCCACATATATTTTCCGTCTACAAATCATGTAAAAAAAGGTGCCTACTACATACATCGCACCTTTTTCACACCGTTTATTTTCTACACCAAACTAGATACTTTCCGATTTAAAAATTCATAAACTTTCTTTTCAAATAAATGAATATCAAATGCTCCTGCCATATGCCCATTTATACTTTCTATCTCATACACTTCCGCATACTTCCCTTGTTTTTGCAAAATGTCTACCATTTTATAATTATAACGTGACGGCTGAAGCAAATCTTGTTTACACGGAATCATAAGTACATTTGCTTCTATGTTAGAAAGCGCCTCTTCTAAAGACGAAAATCCATGCGCAATATCATGTAATAAAACTGCTTTCGCAGTGTATATCCACGAATTTGCATCTACTAACCCTATACTTCTATATGTCACTTTATTTATTTCTTTCTCAAATGATGTTAATATCGCAAGCTTTTCATAAGGTTCTACTTTTATACTATTACGAGGGAATGTTGTTTCATAAAAATGCTCATCAAATGCGTTCATAAACATCATTCTATTTGCTAAATGAAGTCCCTTCATTGGCTGCTCTTCTCCATATTTTCCGCCCTTCCAACTTGGATCCAGTTGAATAGCCTCAATTGCATTTTGTGCTACATTTACCGACGTAATAATTGGATTTTGCGGGTTCGTAATAACACCAATCATCCGCTCTACCATATGAGGATAATGAACAGCCCATTGTTGTGCAATCATCCCGCCAGCTGACGGTCCCATTACAGCATGTAGCCTTGCGATTCCCATATCTTTTATTAACTCATATTGCATACGAGCTACATGAAGAAATGTAAAAACTGGAAAATCCATCGCATATTCATCTCCAGTTTTCGGATCAATCGATTTCGGTCCCGTTGTAAACACATAAGGGTTCTTCACCTGCACATTACAAAGATTATCAGTGCATATAACAAAGTATTTATTTGTATCAATTGCTTTTCCCGGTCCAATTAAACCATCCCACCAACCAGACTCCTCATCATGCGCTGTATATTTTCCTGCCGCGTGACTCGTTGCACTAAAATAATGGCATACCAAAATCGCATTTGACCTTTCTCTATTTAAAGTACCATACGTCTCATACCCCATTTGAATAGGAATTCCCCTACCATTTTCAAACGTAAACTCTCTTAAAACAAACTTTTCCTTTTTTACAAATTGCACAGACTCGCCCTCTTCCCGTCATAGTATGAACTGCTGCTTACTAAAGGATTTTTTCTATGCAAACTAATCTCCTCCTTCTTTTCATAAATAAATGAATAATATACAAAATTAGCCACAAAATAGCATTATATTACACAATCAAAGAGGGAATACATATGATTTGGAATTGGCTACGTAAGAAAAAAAAATCAAATACGACAGAGAAAAACGAAACAGATAACTCCTCGGAGCAACAACCTAACAATCAAGAGGATGATAACAAAGAACAGACTAGAAGTATGAAACATAATAAAGATAGCAATAGCGAGCAACAAAAAGAGGAACACAAAGAGCCTTCTCAGGATCCGCAGCAGCAACAAAATTCTAAACAAAACGACTCGGATCACAATCAACAACAAAATTCTAAGCAAAACAGCTCAGATCAAGAGCAACAGCAACGCTCTAAGCAAGACAACTCGAATCAGAATCAACAACAAAACTCTAAACAAAACAGCTCAGATCAAGAGCAACAGCAACGCTCTAAGCAAGACAACTCGAATCAGAATCAGCAGCAAAACTTTAAGCAAGACAACTCGGATCAAGATCAACAGCAAAACTCTAAGCAAGACAACTCGGATCAAGATCAACAGCAAAACTTTAAGCAAGACAACTCGGATCAAGATCAACAGCAAAACTCTAAGCAAGACAACTCGGATCACAATCAGCAGCAAAACTCTAAAGGTAATAGTATTTATGATTTTACAAAACCAGGAAAAGACCGTATTCATTCTCTACAAAATTTAATAGAGAAGCTGAAAAAGTCTAGTGATTTTGTTAATTACCATACATCTGACGATGAAACGATGCCTTATTGGATTTCTTACTATCGTCCTTCACTTGATGGTGAGAAATTGCAAAAGTACTTAATGCCTACTCTTTTGGAACGACCTAAAGCTTCACTAGAAGAGCTGAAAGAACATATTCCGATGAGCGGCATTACAATTACGAACGATTTACAAAAAATTGAGGACATGGTTTTAAAGGGGCATGCGATTGTTCAAGTAAATCAACAAGATCAAAAATGTATGCTTGCAAATATTGCAATTGATAATTATCGTGCACCAACTCCACCTTTAAACGAATCGACCGTTATCGGTCCTCAGGAAGGTTTCGTAGAGGATATTGATACAAATATTAATTTAGTTCGAAAACGTCTTCCTGTTTTAGATTTACAAACAAAAGAGATGATTATCGGCGAGTTTTCCAAAACAAAAGTTGTCATGATGTATTTAGACAACCTTGCTGAAAAAGATAATGTAGATTTTCTCGAGGAGTCATTACGTGCTCTTGAATACGATCAAATTAATGATAGTGCTTATATACAAGAATTGATGGGAGAAAAGTCGATTTTCCCTCTCTATATCAATACAGAACGCACTGATAGAGTTACAAAAGCACTAATCGATGGGAAAATCGCTATTTTTGTTGATGGTTCTCCAAGTGTTTTACTAACACCTGTATCCTATTTTGATTTTTTCATTTCACCAGAAGACTACAACGTCTCTTGGCTATACGCTACATTTTCAAGGATTTTACGCCTTATCGCCGTTCTATTCTCGATATGTGCTACACCGTTATACGTTGCAGTTTTAAATTATCATTATGAACTTATTCCGAGTGATTTACTTGAAACTTTGATTTTATCAAGGGCACAAGTACCATTTCCGCCTTTAATTGAAGCACTCTTTTTAGAACTCGCAATCGATTTACTAAGAGAAGCTGGCGCGAGGTTACCGATGAAAGTTGGTCAAACGCTCGGTATTGTAGGCGGTATCGTAATCGGGCAAGCATCTGTACAAGCTGGTTTAACGAGTAACATTTTATTAATTATCGTTGCCTTATCAGCACTCGCTTCCTTTATTACACCAATTTATAAAATGGGTAATGCGGTTCGATTACTACGCTTCCCGTTTCTCATATTTGCAGAAATAGGGGGACTTTTCGGGATTTCTCTTGGGTTTATCTTTTTATTTACTCATCTATTTAGACTTACTTCTTTACGCAAGCCGTACGCTTTGTTTTATCCGACAAGACAACAATCTGTTAAAGACTCTTGGATTCGTTTTCCTTTAACAATGATTGATACAAGAGATGTACAAGCAAGGCCACAACATGTAAAAAAAGCAGCGAAAGGAATTTCAACAAAACATAGATCGGACTTTGATGATTAAGAAATGAGGTGCATTGATGAGTAAGGTTCAAGAAAAATATCAAATATCTCCTGTCTTTGTTTTCTTCTTAATTCACGGTGCACAGTTTGGTGCTGGCGTTCTCGGGTTCGCTCGAATTATTGCAAAAGCAGCTGGATATGACGGCTGGATGGGAGTTCTAATTACAGGAATCTGTATCCATGTTCTTATATGGATGATGTATTTTTTATTAAGGGAAACAAACGGGAATTTAATTGATTTACATCGCCAAACATTTGGGAAGTGGCTAGGAAATGGTGTCAGTATCATCTTTATGGCTTATTTTTTAATCGTCAGTATTTCGGTTATTCGAACGTATGTTGAAATTATTCAAGTATGGATGTTTCCTACCGCTTCAACTTGGATGTTAACACTCTTTTTATGCCTAGTTAGCTATTACATTATCTCTTCTGGATTTCGTGTAATTACCGGTATTTGCGTCATCTCTGTTGGTGGTACATTAGGATATTTATTTCTAAGCTTATTCGTTTTGAAATATTCACATTGGGATAATGTACTACCTATATTCACACATTCTTTTTCAGACATTTTAAAATCCGCTCAACTGTCAATCTACAGTATGACCGGTTTTGAGATTTACCTCATGGTGTATCCATTTGTGAAAAAGCCTATGCAATCTCATAAATACGCTCAGCTTGGAGCACTATTTTCAAATCTTCTATATCTATTTAGCACCCTTTTAGCCTTTGCATTTTTTAGTGAAAAACAATTGTTAAAAACAATCTGGTCACAACTTTCTATGACCCAAGTCATTCAATTACCATTCATAGAGAGACTCGAATATATTGCAATTTCAGCTTATGCACTCGTTATTATTTCAAGTTCTATCCTTCCTTTATGGGCAGCAATGAGAGGCACTCACGAAATATTTCGGGTGAAACAAAGAGGTGTTCTAATCGCTTTTATCCTTATCACTCTCATTGTTTCACAACTTTTAACAAACAGACATGATATTAATAATTTTATTAGTAATGCGTCAAAAGTTAGTTTTTGGCTCATTTATGTATATATCCCAATCCTATTTATTATTGTGTGGGTGAAAAGAAAATGGAAAAAATCAAAAGCACAAGCAAATTAATACTTATTTCTTGTATAACATTCCTCAGTCTAACTGGATGTTTACAAAAAAATATTATCGACGATGTACAACTGATTCAAGGAACCGTATTTGACGTTGCAAAGGATAATAAAGTAAAAGTAACATTCGTTTGTCCCATTCAGAAAAAAGGAAATAAAGTTCAAGTTTTTGAAGGAACTGCAAATGCGGTAAAACAAGTAAAAGCAAACACATCTTTAGAGTCTTCTCAACCTTTTGCTAGCGGACAAATGCGTGTTGCACTATATACTATACGACTTGCCAAAAAAGGAATGTCTACTTCATTCGATACATTACTTCGAGATGTGAATATAGGGAACGCTTTATATGTTGGTTTATTAGAGGGGAATGGTACTGAACTTTTAAAAGGCAAATATTCGACTTCATACAACGTTGCAATTTATATAAAAAAATTACTAGAACATAACATGGAAACTGGTCCTTTACCAAGAGATAATCTGCATGTAGGAGCATTCCGTTATTATCAAGAAGGGCAAGACTACTACATTCCAATTCTAAAAAAGCATGGTGATAAAATAAAAATCACCGGAATTGGCCTTTTTAAAAAAGATAAATATATAGGTAAAATTGCGGAAAAAGATATGTTCATATTTAAAGGACTATTAGAAAAACATAAATTAGATTCACATGAATTTAAAACGGATTCTGCGTATGTAATGATTAATAATATTCGCTCTGTTCCAACTTACGATATAAAAATTAAAAACGGGAAGCCTTCTTTTTTCATTCACGTCCAGCTTGATGCACGTATTCAAGAACTATCGAAAGCAATTAACTTAGAAAATAACAAGAACACAAAAAACATTGAAAAAGATATTCAAAAACAATTAAACATACAGGCTGCCAAATTAATTAAGCAATTTAAATCTTTAGGTGTCGACCCCCTCGGGCTAGGAGCAAAATATAAACACCATTATCGCCCATTCAAATTAGAAGAATGGAGACAAATGTATAAAGATGTTCCAGTTCATATAAAATACACCGTAAATATTACAAATTCTGGTGTAATTGAATGAGAAATGATTGAACTCCTCTCTCCAGCATGATACAACGGAAAGAGGAGTTTTTATTTTAGATAGAGAGAGAAGATATTTATGGGGGAGCTTATGTCTAAAAAATTAGTAAAGCCTATTTTAAATGGTGTTTTATTTCTCGGCGTCTTTTTATTTGCTCATACATACTTAAAAAATGTTTCCTTCGCACGTTATTTACTTGTCGTTATCCCAATGTTACTCGTTGGTATATTTGGCATCGATCTTATTTTATCCGTTTTAATTAAGAAAGAAGAATAACAGGCGAGCATCTTATTTTCTATAAGATGTTCTTTTCATTTCATAATCACCTTATGTTACAATAAACTTCGGCATAACGTAAGAAAGGATGAAACAACATGACAAACGAAAAAGGTTTAGATAAAGGATACGAACTTGTTGCGAAAATGCATGAAGTATTCGGACATCCTGTAACAAATACTCCAACAAAATTAACAGAAGAGCGCGCAAAAATCCGTGCAAGTTTTATGCAGGAAGAACTAGAAGAATTTCTAGAGGCAACGACTGTTGAAGATCAATACGATGCACTAATTGACCTTATTTACTTTGCATTCGGAACGTTTGCAGAAATGGGCGTACGTCCAGATAAAGGATTCGAAATTGTAAACAACGCCAACATGGCAAAACTATTCCCTGATGGGAAGCCTCGATTCCGTGAAGGCGACGGTAAGATTCTAAAGCCAGAAGGCTGGCAAGCACCGGAACCACAACTTCGTGCTGAAATTGAACGTCAGCGTCAAGAAGCCGAAAAAAACTGCTAGGATTTCCTAGCAGTTTTTTATTATGTCTTTTTTTCTGCAACTCATTAATGCCCCACGTGCCCCGCGTGTCCTGCTGCTCCACTAATACTAGCTGCTCCCGCTGCTGCCCCTGCTCCTCCTGTTCCCATTCCACCTGTCCAAGGAGAAGATTGTTGCTGTTGTTGATATTGCTGATATTGTTGGTGCTGTTGGTGCTGTTGGTGCCCTTGATGACCTTGGTGTCCTTGTTGGTGATGCCCTTGTTGGCCTTGGTGGTGGTGACCGTGCTGGCCTTGATGCGTTTGATAAAGAACAGCTTGCGGATGAATGTGGTGTTGACCGTGGTGATGTACTTGTTGTTGATGTCCTTGATGGTGATGGCCATGTTGTCCTTGGTGGTGGTGATGACCATGGTGACCGTGCTGGCCTTGGTGATGTTGATGTAGATGATTGTCCGGGTGGGTGAGGGCCATGTTGTCCTTGGTGGTGGTGATGTGACCGTGCTGGCCTTGGTGATGATGATGTACATGATGGCCTTGGTGTCCTTGATGGTGATGGTGTACATGGTGGCCATGTTGTCCTTGGTGATGGTGATGTACATGGTGACCGTGAACACCTTGCGGATACCCACCTACTCCTCCGGCTACAACACCTATTCCTGGTACCGGAAATCCTGTCTGCACTCCTCCACCGAAAGAAGGAAATGTAGTTGGTACTCCTACTGGAATTCCTGTCTGTACGCCAGCTACTGATGTTGGAAAGCCTCCTGTTACTGTAGGCATTCCAACCCCTGATGTCGAAAAGCCTCCCATTGATGTAGGCATTCCAGTTTGCATGCCAGCTACCGATGTTGGAAAACCTCCTGCTGCTCCACCCATCCAGCTCGGAATTCCACCGTACCCTTGTTGGCCAGCTCCTCCCATTAACATCATTTGTTCATAACTATCCGATCCGCCTCCGAAAAAGCCATGTGGTGCATTATTGTCCATCCCTTTCATTCCTTTCACCTCTTCTACTCAATTTAACCTACCTTTTTTATCATATTTCCTATAGAAAAATAGGTGTTTGTCTGTATTGGAATTCCGCTCTTTTATTTGTACGCAGTGGAATGATTGAAAACTTAGATGAGGGTAATCCTGAGATTATTTTCTACACAAAAAAGCTCAGAGTATAAATACTCTGAGCTTTTATTTAGAATGAATTAGTTTGCAACAACGTTAACAAGTTTTCCAGGAACTACAATTACTTTACGAACTGTTTTCCCTTCAATTTGGTCTTGAATTGCTTCAAGTGCCAGTTGTTCCATCTCTTCTTTTGATGCGTCTTTACTCATTGTTAGTTTCGCGCGAACTTTGCCCATAATTTGAACAACGATTTCAACTTCATCTTCTACAAGTTTAGACTCATCAAATGTTGGCCAGCTTGCATATGTGATTGTTTCATTGTATCCAAGTTTGCTCCATAGCTCTTCCCCTATATGAGGTGCAACTGGTGCAATCATTTTTACGAAACCTTCTACATATTCTCTTGGAAGTGTTTCAGCTTTGTATGCATCGTTGATGAATACCATCATTTGAGAAATCGCTGTGTTGAAGCGAAGCTCTGCATAGTCTTCTGTTACTTTCTTCACTGTTTGGTGGTAAGCTTTTTCAAGCTCTTTATTTGGTGCGTCAGTAATTTTCCCACTTAATTCACCGTTATCTTGAACGAATAAACGCCATACGCGGTCTAGGAAACGACGAGCTCCGTCAAGACCATTTTCAGACCAAGCGATTGAAGCATCTAATGGTCCCATGAACATTTCGTATAGACGAAGTGTATCTGCACCGTGACTTGCTACGATATCATCAGGATTTACAACGTTACCTTTTGATTTACTCATTTTCTCGTTGTTTTCACCTAGAATCATACCTTGGTTGAATAATTGTTGGAACGGTTCTTTCGTTGGAACTACACCGATATCGTATAATACTTTATGCCAGAAACGAGCATATAGTAAGTGAAGTACAGCGTGCTCCGCCCCGCCGATATAAATATCAACTGGAAGCCATTGTTTTACTTTTTCAGGATCTACAAGTGCTTCGCTATTGTTTGGATCGATGTAACGTAGGTAATACCAACAGCTACCAGCCCATTGTGGCATTGTATTTGTTTCACGACGACCTTTTTTACCAGTCTCAGGATCTACAACATTTACCCACTCGTCAATGTTAGCAAGTGGTGATTCACCTGTACCTGAAGGACGGATGTTTTCTGTTTTCGGAAGAACTAATGGTAATTCTTCTTCTTTCACAGCTGTCATTGTGCCATCTTCCCAATGGATTACTGGAATTGGCTCACCCCAGTAACGTTGACGGCTGAATAACCAGTCACGTAGACGGTACGTTACTTTTTGATTTCCTGCGCTCGTTACTTCAAGCCATTCAATCATTTTTACGATTGCTTCTTCTTTATTTAAACCATCAAGGAATGCTGAGTTTACGTGCGCACCATCACCTGTGTATGCTTCTTTCGTAATGTCTCCGCCTTTTACAACTTCCTTCATTGGAAGATTGAACGTTGATGCGAATTCATAGTCACGCTCATCATGAGCTGGAACTGCCATTACAGCACCTGTTCCGTAAGTTGCAAGAACATAGTCAGCGATCCAGATTGGTAATTTCTCGCCATTTACTGGGTTAACTGCGTAAGCACCAGTGAATACACCAGTTTTCTCTTTCGCAAGTTCTGTACGCTCTAGGTCACTCTTCATTTTAACAGAGTTAATGTAAGCTTCTACAGCTTCTTTTTGCTCTGCTGTTGTAATGTCAGCAACAAGCGCATGCTCTGGAGCAAGTACACAGTAGCTCGCACCAAATAGTGTATCAGGACGCGTTGTGAAAACTGTGAATTTCTCGTCTGTACCATCGATGTTGAAGTGTACTTCTGCACCTTCAGAACGACCAATCCAGTTACGTTGCATATCTTTTAAGCTTTCTGGCCAATCAAGCTCATCTAGATCTTCTAATAGACGATCTCCGTAAGCTGTAATTTTTAACATCCACTGTCTCATCGGACGACGCTCAACTGGATGACCACCGCGCTCACTCTTACCGTCAATGATTTCTTCATTTGCAAGTACTGTACCAAGTGCTGGGCACCAGTTTACAGGCACTTCATCAACGTAAGCTAAGCCTTTTTCAAATAGTTTTAGGAAGATCCATTGTGTCCACTTGTAGTAGTTTGGATCTGTTGTATTTACTTCACGATCCCAATCGTAAGAGAAGCCTAATGCTTTAATTTGATTACGGAACGTATTAATATTAAGCTCTGTAAATTCTGCCGGGCTGTTTCCAGTATCAAGTGCATATTGCTCTGCTGGAAGACCGAACGCATCCCATCCCATTGGATGAAGAACGTTATATCCTTGCATACGCTTCATACGAGATAAAATATCTGTCGCTGTATAACCTTCTGGATGTCCTACGTGTAGGCCTGCACCTGATGGATATGGGAACATATCTAGTGCATAAAATTTTGGTTTTTCTGTCTCATCTGGCGTACGGAATGTTTTATTCTCTTCCCAGTACCCTTGCCACTTCTTCTCAATATTTTGATGATTAAAGCTCATGAGATACCCTCCTTGAAATTCTATTTATTTTCACCGCCCAAAATACAAAAAACCTCTCATCCCTAGAAAGGGACGAGAGGTTATAGATTCCCGCGGTACCACCCTAAATTAATGTACAAATATACATTCGCTTAGATCCGTAACGTGGATTAACGGCAATTGCTACTACTAGTTTCACAACTGCAACTCAAAGGCGAGTTCATAACGAAACGTGGATTGACTTGCACCGACCGTCAACTCTCTAAACCAGCTTCTGTTACTACTACTCCTTCTCACTGTTATTACAAATATAAGTTAATGTGAACTACCCACCACTTCGTATCTCTAAAGAGCTTACTTGAAGCTAAGGCTTCTCGGTTAATCGTTACTCTTCATAACTAACGAATTCGTCTTAGGACAGCCGAGCTATCTCCCTTGTTCCAAAGGTTGTTTTATTTAAATATATTCTAAAACATGTTACATGTTCCGTCAAACTAAACTGCAATTTTTTCTTCTACTGTTTCTTCTACTTTTACTCGTTTATCATACATGCTCGTTGCAATAATCGCTACTACAAGCATTACCATGATTGCTATAAACAATACTTCTATATTGTATAAATCAACAATTGCTCCGCCAACGACCGGTCCGAACATTTTCCCTACAGTCGCCGCGCTATTTACAACCCCTTGATAAAACCCTAACTTATCTTTTGGTGCAAGTATATTTGCAATGGTCGGAACTGCTGGCCATACGAATAACTCACCAATCGTTAACGTCACCATCGCAACGAGGAACATCGTAAATTGCTGCGCTTGACTTAACACAATAAATGACGCCGCAAAAATGACGATTCCAATCATAATTTGTTGTTTTAAAGAACGCTTCATCCAGCGAATTAACATACTAACAAGTGGCTGGGCACAAACAATCATCGCTCCGTTTATCGTCCATAATAAACTATAATGTCGGAGGCTAATATCTAATTCCCGCATATGAGTCGCAATCGCCCCTTGCCACTGTACATATGTAACCCAGCATAAAGCATATGCTACACATACGATAAGAAGTGCTTTGAATCCAGGTGTAAGTGTCCAGCCTTTTTTCGTTTCGACTTCTTTTTGCACTCCTGGCTCTTTCTTGTCTTCCATACCACGGAATCCAATAAAAGCAATTAAGAAGAAAACAAAGTACAAAACAAAATTGGCTAAGAAAATATAATCAAAACGGTAAGATGCAACTAAACCACCGCACGCTGTTCCGATCGCAATACCAACGTTTTGCCCAACATACATCGCATTAAATGCCCGTCTTCCGCCCTCTGGCCAAACCGTACCGACCATCGCATACATCGACGGGAAGACCATTCCAGAACCAAAGCCGATTAATGCTAGCCACACAACATATAACGGCCAACCGTGGAAGAACACAAGACCTAAAATCGATACGAGTGTAATAACAATCCCTACTAAAGTTGATTTATAACCGCCCCATTTATCAAATAAAACACCGCCGAGCAAGTTTCCGATTACACCAGTAAGCGAGTTGATCATTAATACCATTCCGGCCACAGATAAAGATTTTCCTAGGTGATCATGCAAATAAATTGTATTAAAAGGCCATAAAAAAGAAGCACCCGTGACATTAATAATCATCCCAGCTACTAATAGCCATACTTTCCTTGGCATAGTCTCCCCTCCTATTCTATTTTTTTCGTTCATCTATAACAGTAAAATTGTAGTCGTTTTTAAATAGGAAGGCAACTGATTAATAGTTGATGAAATTCAGATAATGGTTTTTCGGTAAATGAAATTATATGAATTGTCACTTAAAAATATATCGGCGATTATTAAAATATATCAGCGAATCTCAAAATATATCGACTTACCGACAAAAACGACATCAACAACAATATATAAAAAAGGAAGACTGCATAAAGTTCATGCAGTCTCCCCCCTTATTTATACTATCCAACTTCTTTTTCTCGCTTCGCACGTTCTTTCGCACTCCATTTAAATATTTTATCTAGTAGAGAGTATATTCTCCCAGACTCCTTCGTTAATAACGGTCCTAACGATGCTAATATTAAAACGTACAGTGCAGAGAACGGTTTAATCGTTGCCATTAAACCACCCGCAATGCCGATATTGGCTACAATAATGGAGAACTCTCCGCGTGATACGAGGGTTAAACCGATATTCGTAGAAGCCTTATGCGATAACCCGGCTTTACGTCCCGCCATCATTCCAGCTGTAAAATTACCGATGAGCGTAATGAAAACTGCTCCTAATGCCAACCACACTGCTCCTCCAAGTGAAAACGGATCTATACTTAAACCGAAACTGAAAAAGAATATGGCTCCAAAGAAGTCACGAAACGGAACGACGAGATGCTCAATCCGATCACTATGCTCTGTTTCAGAAAAGACGAGTCCTAACAATAATGCTCCAATTGCCTCAGCAACATGAATCGTCTCTGAAAATCCTGCTACAAAGAATAAAATGGCGAATATTACGATAATAAAAATTTCGTTTGACGAAATATCTAATACTTTATTTAGAAACAGCGTAGCTTTTCTAGCGATTACAAAGAATAGTAGCATATACCCTACCGCGATTAACACCGATGTAAGAGCACCTACAAATGATGTTGCACCACCGAGTACTAACCCTGAAACGACTGATAAATATACAGCTAAAAAAATATCATCAAACATAATGATTCCTAATATTAATTCAGTCTCTTTATTACCAGATCTTCTTAAATCAACAATTACTTTTGCAACAATTGCACTTGATGAAATTGTAATGATTCCAGCGATAATTAACGTTTCTAATAAAGGGAAGCCCATCACATATCCATAAAGTAAACCTAATATGAAATTAAGCGATATGTGGACAGTCCCCCCAAAAGCAATCGACTTTCCTGATTTAATTAATTTTTTTATTGAGAATTCTAAGCCTAAGTAGAATAGGAGGAATATGACGCCAACACGGCCGAGGAATGAAATAACTTCTCCGCTTTCAATAAACCTTAAATCGATAAGTCCTAAATCTGGGGCATGAGGCCCCACTAACATACCGAGTATAATGAGAAACGGAATAATCGAGAACTTTAACTTCGCAGCAAGGATAGCTGCACAAGCTACTAATACTAAAGCAGTTCCAACTTCAAAGATTAAAGTATCCATCGATTATGAATCACCTCCTGCTGAAAGCAATTCATTAATAATTCTTTTCACTTCATGTCTTTCACCCGATAATACGAGCATATCGCCAGCTTCAATAATAGAGTCTGGACCTGGATTAAAGAATTTCTTCATATTCTTTTTCAAAATAGCAATAATCGTTACGTTATATGTTTTTCTGACATGTAAGCTACCAATTGTTTGTTGTACTACTGGTGCATTATTTTCCACCTTAAACCATTCAATTGATAATCCTTCAAAAGCCATCTCAATTGTATCTAACGCTTGTGGTCTATATACCATTCCGCCCAATATAGCTGCAATTTGTCTCGCTTCAGAATCACGAAGAGAAATGCTTGAAATACTCTCATCATGATCCGCATCAAAATGATACATTTCTCTTCGGCCATCATCATGAATAACGATAACCATCTTTTCATTACCTTTTGTTATAACTTCAAATTTACATCCAATGCCCGGTAATTCACTCTCTCTAATATTCATATTCCCGCCTCCTAAAATTTTTAGTTACGGCTTTTACAAATCGACATCAATCTCTGTTTTAAATTCTTCATCTTTTGAGATTCCCAAATACTTTAATGTCTCTGAAGGTGTCGCGTGATGAAAATGTTTTTGTAATAGCGCAATCGCTATCCCTCTTTTGTATGCATGAAATCCAAACGTTTTTCTCATTGAGTTTGTTCCGATTTTACCAACAATCCCAACTGCTTCAGCAGCATTATGAATTACACGATACGCTTGTTGGCGCGTAATTGAATTTGTCGTTTTATTAGATTGAAATACGTAGTTTTCTCTTTGAGCATTAATAGATTGTACGTACTCTAAAAGTGCTTCTTTTACTTTTGTATTTAAATAAATATCTTGTTTAAACTTTTCATCTTTCACAGGAAGAGAATAAAACTCTTTAACAGCTCCATCTTCATTTAATACCTCTTCAAATTTCATACTAAGTAGCTCAGTAATCTTTAATCCTGTGTTAATTCCAATAACAAATAAAAGATAATCTCGCTGTGAGTGCTCTTTTAAATACTTTTTCATAGCCTCAATTTGGCTTATATCTTTTAATGCCTCTACAACTTCCATACATGTATTCTCCTCATCTTATGAACGGTAATTTTCTCATCATGTTGTCCATTTTACCTTATCACGCTATGGGATTTCCATGTATTATCCATTATTTTTCAATATACTTTTAGGTCCGAAAATTTTTCGTTTGGAAATTTATAATTGTGCAAATACAGTGGGGTAGGAAAAATAGGGGGTACAAGTTCAGCCTCTTTCTACAGATCGGATTCCTCCTTTCATTATCCAGCTGCTTCTACTTTAATTTTATGTTACTTATTTATATTATATTATATATTTCAGTAACATTAAAGTGTTTTTTCTGAAAATAATAAAAACCGAGCAGTTTCGCTCGGTTTTTTTATTAGTCTTCCTTAGGAAGAACAATTCCTTTATACAATTGAACTGTAATGAAGTAATAAATCGTGTAAATAACTACGAAAATTACAATTGGTACCCAAATACGGAAGTACGGATCGATTAAAATAAATCCGAAAATATTCATACCAACTAATACGTGTGCAATACCTATAATTGCTGGGAATAAGAATACTAAGAATAATTCTTTATAAATGGATTTCGTTAATAATTCACGGCGCACACCGATTTTACGAAGCATTTGGTAACGCGTAATATCTTTTGATGCACCAGAAAGAATTTTAAACATTAAACAACTTGCCATCATTGCTAAGAATGCAATTCCAAGGAAGAATCCCATAAACACTGTTCCGCTCGCAACGCCGTAGAACATGTCGTAAGCTTGATATTTACTATTTAATCTTTCAGCTGCTACATTTTTATATTTATCTAGTTGCAACTCGTCAAGTTTTTTCCATTCTTTTATGTGTGCTTCAAAATCATCTGTTTTTCCAGTAAATACGATTCCTTCTTTACCGTTTACAGTATCGTACATTTTTTGATCTACAATTTTAATTGCATGATCTTCATGTACGTAGAATGGCTGGATTGTTCTGAAAGCCTCGTCCCATTCTTCTGGAAGTGCTTTAGCATTCGCATCTTTTTCATTCATTTCTCGAGAAACTGCACCTACTGGCAGGTCCGCTGAAACTTTCTTTGTATTCATTAAATCCTTCATCGACTTCATATTTGACATATCTTTTACTAAAGGACGATTTTTCTCTAAATCTTCTTTTACATAGTAAACGTATTTATTATCAACTTTGTAACGATATTCATTTTTCTCTTTAAATGTAATACCATCTAAAACTTTCTTTTCTTCAGCTGTTGGATTATGAACAACTGAATCGTAAATTACTAAACCATCAACCATTTTTATAACGTTATTTTTAAACGCCATACCACCTGAAATTGCACCAGCTCCAAGAGCAACTAACATTGCTACTGTTGCAAGTACTTTCGTTAAACTATTAATACGGAAGTTTAATTGTGCAAATGTAAAAGCGTTAAGTCCTTTTTCACTACGCTTTTTATTACCTTTTAACTTTTTAATAATAACCGGAAGAAGTGATCCAAATAGCATGTAAGTACCAGCTGTCGTTGTAATTAATGCAATAAGGATTCCCATTTCCCTTAGTTTTTCCATGTAAATCATTGATGCATAGCCAATGCCTAATAAAATAACTGCAAGGAATGCAACTACACCTGTCATTTTTCCTTTTACCGCAACACGTTCTGTTTGTGCGTCTGCATGTACAAGTTGCAGTACAGAAATACGTGATAATTTAATACTGTTCATAATTGCTGATAATACAAATAGTGCAAAGAAGAAGATACAAGTAACAGTCATTGATGGTAAATAAAATGCTTTATAGCCTTTACCAGCAAATTCTAATTGTTTCATTAATAACTGTCCGATACCCTCTGCAAGTCCTACACCAACTATAATACCAATTGCAAGAGACGCAGCACCTAATACGATTGTTTCGATAAACATAAGTAATGTAACTTTATGCTTTTTTGCTCCTAACATCATATACATACCAAACTCTTTTTGACGAAGAGATAGTAAGAAAGAGTTCGCATACAAAATATAGAAGAACGTTATAATAGCTAGTAAAAATGAACCTGCTTGGAATACAAATCCAATTTGACCAATAGTAGAATTTTCCTTAAGGAAGGCTTCGTTTAACGCTAACGTTTGAAACATATAAAAAATTGAAATGGACATGACAAGACCAACAAGTAAGACGATATAATCTTTCAGCTTACTTTTTAGTCCTGACATGGAAAGTTTAAATAACATGCCCTAGACCTCCTTTCTTACGCTTTTTGTGTGCCTAAGTCTGCCAGCACATCTAAAATTTCTTTATAAAACTCTTCACGTGTACCACCGCGGTGAATTTCTTTGTATAGCTCACCATCTTGAATGAATAAAATACGCTGACAGTAACTTGCACTATACGGATCATGTGTAACCATCATAATAGATACGCCTTGATCTTGATTTAAGTTTGTCATCGCATCAAGTAAGCTCGCTGCATTTTTAGAATCAAGCGCTCCTGTTGGCTCGTCCCCCAAAATAATTGCAGGCTCATGCACTAAAGCGCGCGCTGCTGCTGAACGTTGTTTCTGTCCACCAGATACTTCAGATGGGTACTTTTGAAGAATAGCTGAAATACCTAACATATCTGCTACTTTTTCTACTTTCGGTCCAATATTACGTGATGAAACACCTTGAAGTGAAAGTGGTAGTGCGATGTTTTCATAAATAGATAAGTTCTCTAATAAGTTAAAGTCTTGGAAAATGAATCCTAACTTTTGCGAACGGAAATCAGAAAGCTCACCTTGTTTCATTTTCGTAATGTCCGTACCCGCAATTTCAACAACGCCGCCCGTTGCTTTATCAAGCGTTGAAATTACATTTAATAATGTCGTTTTACCAGAACCAGATGGTCCCATAATTCCAACAAATTCACCCTCTTGAATCGAGAATGACACACCTTTTAACGCGTGTGATTGGTTCTCACCTTTTTTACCGTACACTTTTTGAACGTTTTTCACGTCTACAACTGGTTTCGTCATATATATCCTCCTACGCTTGTTTTTCCATTACCTATTTTGCGCCTTTTAGAAGAGAACTGCTATTTGTTAACATTACAATTACCTTACACTTTTGTAATATAAAAAAGGTGGGCGTGTAAGGTTCGTTGGTAAATGAAATTTTATTAGTGATTCGACAAGTAATATCGACTTACCGAAAAAGATGACAATAAAAAATGAGCTGTTCCACAAAAGGAACAGCCCACTTCTCTCTTTATTTCTTTAAAGGCGTTACCGTCCAGTACGTAATAACACGCCAAATCCATTCTAATGGACCCATTTTAAAGATTTTCATCCAAATTACACTAAACACAATTTGAATTGCATAAATTGCGATACATACATATAGTGTCTGCATGTATGTTAAGTTTCCTGCAAAGTTACATACACTGCCTGCAATTAAAATCATTGCAGTTTGTCCGATATAATTTGTTAATGCCATACGGCCATAATATTTCAGTGGTGCTAACAATGTTTGAACTGGTTTTAATTGAAGTAATAAAATTAAAGCTCCAACATAGAAAGCTGAAATAATCGGTCCTACTGTAACACCAATTTTTAAAAATTGGCTTGCAGCATCCATTGTTCCGTCCTCATTCATTAGTATCATATTTACAAATGGCTCAGCAGGTACTTGTCCATATTGATACCATACAGCTACAACACTTAAAACAAACATAACACCTGTAAAAATAGCGACTTTCTTTATGTTCTGCGTGAGATTTTCAAATACACGATATTGCCCTGCAGCAAGACCTAATAAAATTAAGCCGAGTGGTAATAGTTCTTTAATCCCCATTACACTAAAAGCAATTGTTAAAATAAGGCCAATAACTAAGTTCACTTGTTTTTTCGCTTTATAAAATGGTAAAACGATTAACCCGCAAATTGCATATAACGTTAATGCTTCTCCAGGTTGAAACATGTAATGAATCAAACCAAAAATAAATAGTGCAACTAAACGACGTAAAAATAGAACATATCCATTCTTCCCTTTCGCAATTGCTCTCGTAATAAAGATATAGAATCCTACTCCAAATAAGAATGAGAAGATTGAGAAGAAACGACCTTCTACAAATAAGTATAGAAACCTTTGATAACTTGCATCCACTGTATTAGGATCTGGAATTTTAATATTAAGTAGTGCAAGAATATTTACTAAAATAATCCCCAGTAGTGCGAAACCACGAATGTAATCTAACTCATCAATTCGTTTGTTTGTAATATTGTTCCCCATAAAGCAACTCCTTGTCCAAAATTTAATCCTCCCTTACTCTACTGGAGAAGTAGGCTTATAACTATCGGTAAACCTTACAGTAATCTTACATTATTGTCATATAGCAAAATAAAACCAGGTCATATTGCGACCTGGTTTACTCTGATTGCTTCGATTTTTGAGGTTGTCCTTTTTTACTGTTCCGCTGTTTTACTTGAACAATCGGATCAAGCTCATTTGAAAACTCAGCGTTATGTCCATTTTGCGTTTTTTGCTCTGGGTTATTTTGATCTGAACGTTTCGCCATTACATTCACTCCTTATTAGTGCGGTGTAATAATCATTTGATGTTGCAGTTGGCGAATTGCCATGCGTGCTCTATTTAACTGCTCACGTTGCTCATCATTCGCATGTTGTTGCATCGTTTGTAAATCGTTATACGCTTGTTCTAATTGTAACTGCGCATCCGAATACTCCATCGTATTATAATGCTCTTGTCTCATACCTTGGTCTAATTGTTCTTTCGCATATTCCACTGCTTGTTCCGCTTGTGTAATATACGATTCAAGTGATTGACGCTCTGCCATAATTGTCCCTCCTTGCTTCAATTCCCCTTTAGTGTGTCCCTTCCATATGAACCTTATGAGTATGTTATAATGGATTTTGTTTCATTTTGACTCGGCTTAGGAGGGAAAGTAATGAAGGTTCAAAACCCTTTTCCATATACAAACGACAATAAACGTTATCATACATGGAATTACCATTTACGACATGAATTTGGTGAAAAAATCTTTAAAGTTTCATTAGATGCTGGCTTCGATTGCCCGAACCGTGACGGTACAGTTGCTTACGGTGGTTGTACATTTTGTAGTGCTGCCGGATCTGGTGACTTCGCTGGTGATCGCCGCGATGATGTTATAACGCAATATCATGAAATGAAAGAAAAAATGCGCTCAAAGTGGAAAGACGGAAAATGTATCGCTTATTTCCAAGCGTACACAAATACACATGCACCACTTGAAGTGTTAAAAGAAAAATTCGAACCGCTTCTAGCAGAAAAAGACGTTGTCGGTCTTTCTATCGCCACTCGTCCAGATTGCTTACCGGACGATGTCGTTGAATATTTAGCGGACTTAAATAAACGCACATACCTTTGGGTTGAACTCGGCTTACAAACTGTTCACGAACGAACTGCAAACCTTATTAATCGCGCTCACGATTACCCATCTTACGTGGAAGGTGTAAATAAATTACGTAAGCATGGCATTAGAGTTTGCTCTCATATTATTAACGGTCTTCCACTTGAAGATTACGACATGATGATGGAAACAGCTCGTGAAGTAGCAAAGCTTGACGTACAAGGAATTAAAATTCATTTACTTCACTTATTAAAAGGAACGCCAATGGTGAAGCAATATGAAAAAGGACAATTAGAATTCCTTTCTCTTGAAGATTACGTAAGTCTCGTTGTTGACCAACTTGAAATGATTCCAGAAGACGTAATTGTGCACCGCATCACAGGTGACGGTCCACCTGATTTAATGATTGGCCCAATGTGGAGCTTAAATAAATGGGAAGTATTAAATTCCATCGATGCAGAATTTGTACGCCGCGGAAGCTGGCAAGGAAAATATGCAAATGAGGAGAAACAACAATGAAATTAGAACGTGTATTACCGTTTGCTCGCACACTGCTGCAAACGGCAGTAAAAGAAGGCGATTACGCTGTAGATGCAACGCTCGGCAATGGACATGACACATGCTTCCTAGCTGAAATCGTTGGAGATAACGGAAAAGTATTTGGATTTGATATTCAAAAAGAAGCAATTGAAAGCTCTACTATCCGTCTAAAAGAAAAAGTGCTTTTTGAACGTACTGTTTTAGTTCACGATAGTCACGATACGCTTCTATCCGTACTACCAGAAGATGCAAAAGGAAAAGTAACAGGCGCTATCTTCAACTTAGGTTACCTTCCTGGTGGTGACAAGCATATCGTTACAAAACCGAACTCAACAATCTCGGCAATTGAACAATTACTAGAAGTAATGGCACCTGAAGGAATCATCGTCCTTGTCATTTACCACGGACACCCAGAAGGACAAGTAGAACGCGACGCTGTTCTCAAATTTGCAGAAGAACTCGACCAAAAACAAGCTCACGTACTACGATACGGCTTCATTAACCAGCAAAATAACCCACCATTTATTGTGGCGATTGAGAAGCGATAAAATATATCAACGATTTTTCAACTATATCTATCGTAACTCGTGATATATCAACGATTTTTTCGATATATCGACGATTCGACACACTATATCAACTTATCGACAAAACATAACAAAAAAAGACGTGCACTCATTGCACGTCTTTTTGTTATTCTCCTATATAATGGATGTATACAATATTTGAAGAAAGAAGGATAGAACTTTGCTAGTAGAACTAAGGGGAATTCAAAAGAAGTATGGCAAATCACTTATACTAGACAACATTGATTTATCCATTCCAGAAGGAGAAGCGCTCGCTATTATTGGCGGGAACGGGACTGGAAAAAGTACGCTACTCAAAATAATTGCAGGATTTATTTCACCTACAACAGGGACACTTCAAAGAAAAGAACATATACAAATTGGCTATGTACCTGAACATTTTCCTGAAGGGATTCGTTTTACATTAGAGGATTATTTATATCATCTCGGCCACATCCACGGTTTATCAACAAAATATTTAAAAGATAAAATTCCGATGCTTCTTGAATCTTTTCATTTACATCATGCAAGGCATTCCGTTGTACGAAACTTTTCAAAAGGTATGAAACAAAAAACAGGCATCTTGCAAGCATTACTTACAGATGTCCATTTATTAATTTTAGATGAACCACTTTCTGGGCTAGATCCTAACTCTCAGCAAGAACTAGAACATATTTTACTCTCATTAAAACAACACGGCATATCTATACTCTTCACATGTCACGAAAAACAACTACTAGAAAACTTCGCCGATAGAATTGTGACGTTAGCAAATCATACAATCACAGAAGATATGTCTGTGCAAAAAGTGGCAGAACAAGTCTATATTGAAGCAATCGTTCACGAAACGTTTTCAGCGATAGAACTACGGAAACAATTAGGTTTTATACACGTTACACACAATTCAAATCAAAACCTTATTCAATTACAGATCGAAAAAGAATATACAAACGAAATGCTTCAGTTTTTATTACATAAAAAAGCATCTATCACACTGCTACAACCTAACTTTTAAATCGAAAGAAGGTTTATTATGTTCGCGCTTATTCGTTACCATTTTCTCGACTATACAAAATCGTATAAGTACGTCCCTCCTATTGCGATGTACTTTGTGAGCTTACTTTTTGTATATACATATAAACCGACTCCTATTGTACCGACATACTTAGAAACAGCTCTCGCCCTTTATTTATTATCTGCCTGGATTACAATCACAATTTTTCATACTGAAGACCCTGTACAAGAACAAATTACTATTTCACACACAAATAACATTTCCACATTATACGTTGGTAAATATATTACAGCTCTTCTCATTTGTACTGTTTTATCTTTTATATCCGTAATCTACCCAATTTTTTTGCAAATGTTTAATGAAGAAATGACAGTTTCTTTATTTTTAGTCGGATTTCTCGCTCACATGTCTTTCTCTATACTAGGAATTTCAATCGCAACATTATGTACTAGAAATATGATTCAAAAAGCAGGCACTGCTTGGCTTAGCCTTACATTTATATTGCTTATAACGATTGCATCTATCCGGTTTAAAAAAGAGTTACTATGGTTTTTACCACCTGTCGAAAGCTTTCTAACGCTTGGACAATACAAATATAATATACTGACTCACACGCTATGGCTCACAGCTTGGACTATCATATATTCATTTTTATTATTTACCTTATTTCTTTTTATCGTTCGCAAAAAACGTTTTTAATTACATAGTAAAGGAGACGAAACAATGATTGGAATACTAGCAGGAATGGGGCCAAAATCAACTGGGCCATTCGTCGATACAGTTGTAGCAAGGTGCCAAACAATATACGGAGCAAAACATGATATGGACTTTCCCCATATGATGATTTATTCTTGTCCAACACCGTTTTATATGGATCGGCCTATTGATCACGAGGCGATGAAAAAAGCGATTATTGAAGGGGCACAAAAACTTGAAAGTACTGGCGTAAGCTTTATCGCTATGCCGTGCAATACAGCGCATCTTTATTTTGAAGAATTACAGCGATCTCTTTCTATTCCTATTTTGAATATAGTTGATGAGACGTTAAAAGCAATTCCTGAAAATACAAAAAGAGTTGCTCTTCTCGCAACAGAAGCAACTGTTCAAGCTGGGATTTACCAAGATGGGATTACAAAACGTAATATAGAATACATTCATCATGAAACATGGCAGGAAATGATTAATCAAATTATTACTTGGATTAAATCTGGAGAGAGTGAAGAAGCTCGCGAATTGTGGAATGCGCTCGTTTTACAGTTGGAAGATGAAGTAGATACTGCAATTATCGCATGTACCGATTTGAATGTGGTGGCGAGTGAGGATTTTGTTGATTCCTCTCAATGTCTTGCGAAAGCGGTTGTTAGGATGTATGTAGAAAATATAAGGGGGTCCAAATGAATATACCTTGCTGGCTATTGTTTTCAGAAAGATTATGTTGCTGCAGTAAGTTCATTAATTCACCTTTAGTTGTAAATCTCTCTTTATAACGTCCTTTGTATACACCGTTTTCAAAAGTAAATTGCGCTTCCAATTCAAAGAAAGGCGTTGGTTTAAAGTTTTTAATTTCCTGCTGTCGCTTGTTTATCAAACATAACGCAGGTGTTTATACTCGTATAAACACCTTGAATGCCTTTCTTACGTCAGTGTATATAACTTACTAGCATTCATTCCAATAATCCAATCGCTAATTTGATGTACTTGCACTTCAGCGAACATGCGCTCATAATCTGAACCAGGCTTTAAATTCTGAAAACCTTTTTTAATATCCTCTACTTCTAAACTATTGATCCACAAGCGGTTCTGTTTTTATTTGTACATCCTGCTTGTTGAATGAGTAACCTCGCAATTGCTTCACCCTCTCAAATTTAGTAAACTCCAACATAGCACCATGTTGGAGTTTTACTGCTACCTATTCATAGAACGCAACTTCCTAAGAACAACATACTATAGCATCATCAAATGCATCTTCTGGAACATACACCTTATTGCCCTCTACTTTATATGGAATATTGTTTCTTTCAAATCTTTCTGTGTCAACAGTTTCTACAGTGTCGCCCCATTTCACATATTTTCCTTTGTATTCTTTTTGACAAGCAGACAATATGAATAAAATAGCTAGACAAAAAATCAGTATTAAATTCTTTTTCAAAATCTTTGTCTCCTTTTTTATGCAAATATGTATTTTCAAGGTGTTAATTTAAAGAATATCACTAAGTAAAATATAAAGACAATACTATAGGATACTTACTTCTTCTCACATTCATTCTGTGCATTACTTACCAGTAACACCATTTGTCGCCACTAATTGATTATTAACTATTCGTGCTAAAGAACCTTTACTCACTCTTTCTCTCATGTAACTGCTATATTTTGACGTAGTCCAATAATAATTATTCATTGCTACAGATCTTCCAAACCAATTGTTATGAAGATCCATTTCTTTATCAATACCAACAGAATATTGTTCATGAGCATCAGTCCAAGCTTTTGCTCTTTCTTCGCCATATACAGCACCACTAGAACCACCCATGTTCAGAACTAAAATCGCATTCCAATAAGCATGTCTAAACGCATCACCATTTCCCTTAGTAAGTTGATCACCACCATAATATTTCTTCGCTTCATTAAGAGCATCAATTGAACATCCTCCATAAGTTACGAATTCAATAGGATGCCTCTTTGCTAACGAAATTTCCGCTTCTGTTAAATCAGGCATTCCTGGTATATCGTAACCATATAAACTAGGGGATTTTGCTGTGCTATTTTTTATCTTGTCACTAGCAATTTGATTCAATTCAGGCTACAAAAAGGAAATGAAGAGCTAATTCATTCAACTAAGCTTTGCATTGCGTATTGTATGTCTCGCTGATAAAAATCCCCAAAACTTTTAACTTTCTTCACAATTCTTTCAAAGTATCCACACTTAATCTCGCTATATTAAATAAGTAGTTATTCATATAGGGAAGGTTAGGGGAACAAAGAGTATGAAAGTAAATCGTTCGCTTCATTACATTTTTTGGCGTTGGCATTTTTATGCTGGGCTTTTTATTACTCCGCTTCTTATTACATTGTCACTGAGCGGGATTGGGTATTTATTTCGTGAAGAGGTTGAAGATTTCATCTATAAAGATTTATATTTTGGGAAGAGCGCCCAAACAGAATCTATTTCGATGGCTGATTCGCTTTTCTTAACAGAGAAAAAATATCCACATTATAGTGTGGCGAAAATTAGTGAGTTTAATGGGGATTATAATACGAGGCTTACTATTGCAAATGAATATACTGGGCAACAAAAATATGTGTATTTAGATAGCAATAATCAAATTGTTGGGGATCAAAACGCAAGTGAAACGTTTGCCAATATAATGCGGGAATTACATAGTTCTCTTTTAGTTGGTGGTACTGTCGTCAACTACATTGTAGAGCTAGCAGCATGCTGGACAATCTTTTTAATTGCAACTGGGCTGTATATGAGTATACGCCAGTTCAAAAACACACCGGCATCCAATAAGCGAGAAAAAGCAAAACGACGTCATTCTATTATCGGTATTATATTTACAATTCCACTCGTTCTGCTAGTCGCATCTGGATTGCCGTGGTCAGGATTTATGGGTAACCAAATTTATAAAATTGCATCGTCGAATGAATCGCTCGGATACCCAAAATTGTATATGGCGCCGCCTGAATCGAAGGTAAAAGAATTGCCATGGGCAACTAGAAAAGAAGCTCCTCCTGAATCAAATTCAAATGAACCGAAAGCAATTTCTGTCGATGAATTACAAAAAGGAATTGAAATAAAGAAACCGTATGTTATTTCACTACCAGCTGATTCGAAAGGTGTATTCACTGTTTCGAAATCAAGCGGTTCTGGCATTACAGGTATGCACGTCGCACCAAATGAAGAAATAACAGCTTATTTTGATCAATATAGCGGAAAACTTATTTCCAAAACGGACTATCGTGATTATGGATTATTTGCACAATGGTTCACTTACGGTATCCCGCTTCACGAAGGACATTTATTCGGATGGCCAAATAAAATATTATGCTTACTAACGACATTATCTTTATTACTTCTTATTTATTACGGAATAAAAATGTGGTTAGCAAGAAAGCCGAAAGGAAAATTAGCAGCACCGCCAAAACAAAGAGATAAAAAAAGCATAATCGTTTTCTTTATCATGATGGTTATACTAGGCGCTGTCATGCCTTTATTCGGACTATCTGTATTAGTGATTTTTGCGATTGAACTTCTTATATATGTATTTTCAAAAATACGATCATAATGAAAAGAAAACCACTCTACATGAGTGGTTTTCTTCATCACTGCGCTGTTTTCTTTCGGTACATCTTCCCGTTCCAATAGAAGAATCGTGAAGTAAGCCCTCCGTATTTTACAATGCGCCGTGCCATTTTGTGCATATTCTTTTGTGCTGATACTTTTTGATCTGATAAATAAATACCAAGTAATCCTCGGCTTATGAGACGATGAAACTTCGCATGAGGTAAATCACCAATGCTCTTCTCTGCTTCTTCTACAAAATGTTTCATACGATCTAATATCGCTTGCTCGTTTTCATAATAACTACAGAAATTCAAATCCCCGCCGGCGCGGTCTTCTTCTTGATCGATGAAATAATCAAGTAAAATGTGAAGTCCTTGTACGTATGGGAAGTATCCTTGTCTAATTTTCGCAATATCTTCATCATGTAATTCATCATGAAATGCATATGCGACAAGACAGAAGATTCCAAGTGTAGAACCGGCACATGCTGAAAATTCAAACCAGCTCATTTCAGGTAAATTTTCTTTATGTGCTTCAAACCATTTTTGTAAGCGTGGTTCTCTTTCTTCTAACTTCACGTGTTTATGAATTTGCAAATCACAATAATAACAAGCAAGTTCATGAAGAACAGGAGCAATTTTGTCATAGTGCTTCGTTTTCTTTAAAACATCTTGGCATGTTTCAACAAGTTCATCTAAATAACCACCATCGTCTTGATCATCACGATAGCGATAATAATTACCGCCACCTTCTACTTCAGGTGATAATGCCATTAACATAGATTCATGCAGTGCGGCAAAATCATTCGGATCAAGTGATGTACTGCGGTCACATAAATTATCTAAATAATCGCTGATTGTTTGATACGCTACGATAAAACGAATGCATTCCTCTCGGTGCTCATTTGCTAACAGTGCTAAAATACCACCGCCTTCGCAATGAAACGTTTTATTCTCAATACTTGCGATTGCCTGACTATGAAGCTCATCATTCGGAATATGGTAGGCACGCTCTTTCCACACCGCTAGCTCATGGTGTACTACCGGAAACACATCACGGTATACTTTCGCCATGAGCGTTATGGGATTACTCGGTACGTTCACTTCTTCCTTCATCTCCTCTATTCAATGTACAAATAATTTACTTATTTGTTTCTATTATGTTATTGATGCGTATTTCAGTAAATGACTGAATATAATTCAAAATTTCATCACGCTCATACTCATTTAATAACTCGTGATAACAATTCGGCCATTCTTTAAAAGCCTTATCACTCATTTTAACATTATCAAACCACATGCGGACACGTATTTTATCTACAAGTTTATCCTCACACGCCTGCATTAGCAATAGCGGAACATCTGGAAAATCATCTATTTTTTTATGAGCAATTTCGATAGACTTAATCAATTCACTATACCAACGTACTGATACTTTGCGCAAGAACAATGAATCATTCTCCATTGCGTCCCGAACTTCATGATTACGAGTGGACATTTCCACTGTAAGATTCGTTGCAAATTGCAATTTTGGTGCAACAACATTTAATATTTTTGAGGCAACTTGAAGCGGTGCTGAAGGTCCAGCTACTAAGCCTAAACATGGCGAACTTAAAATAATGCCGTCTACATCTTCTCTCTTCGTTTCTTGCATCATACGAATGACAATAAGACCACCCATACTATGACCAAATATAAAAATAGGTAACCTATACTTTCTTGCCTCTTTCACCCACAATTTAACTTCCTCTATGTATTCATCAAATGAATCAATATGTCCTCTATTTCTCGAAGTCGTTCCATGTGACGGAAGGTCCCCCATTACGACGTGGTAGCCGATATGATTCCACATTTCCGCAACGGCTTCATAACGTCCGTGATATTCCATTGCGCCGTGCACGATAACAACGACAGCTTTCGCTTCCTCTGCTTCATAATTCCACATACGGACCTCCTCCATTTCACTCTTTCTCATAATTTGATACACTGAAACTAGTCTCTAGGAAAGGAAGACTTTACATGATATATCCTTACAAAGAAAAAAATCCGAAAATTGCGAGTAGTGCTTTTGTCGCTGATTATGTTACGATTACAGGCGACGTTTCCATTGGTGAAGAATCAAGTATTTGGTTTAATACAGTCATACGCGGTGATGTTTCATCAACAATCATTGGAGATCGAGTAAATGTACAAGACCAATGTACACTCCACCAAAGCCCACAGTACCCTCTTATTTTAGAAGACGACGTGACCATTGGGCATCAAGTTATTTTACATAGCTGTCATATTAAAAAAGATGCTTTAATTGGAATGGGATCTATTATATTAGATGGTGCTGAAATTGGCGAAGGAGCCTTTATCGGTGCTGGAAGCCTCGTTTCACAAGGAAAGAAAATCCCGCCAAACACGTTAGCGTTCGGTCGACCAGCTAAAGTCGTTCGTGAATTAACAGAAGAAGACCGTAAAGACATGGAGCGAATTCGCACACAATATGTTGAAAAAGGTCAGTATTATAAATCATTACAGAAGTAACTTTTCCAGCTGCCATTAAAGTGGCAGCTTTTTATATAAAAACTAACTTTTTCTTTACAAAACATTATTACTCCCTCAATAAAATCTTATTAAAATAAAAGCTAATATCTCCATATATATGTAAACGAGGGAGGAGAATTTTCATGAAGGTCAGTGGACTGTATAAAATAGAATGTTACATTTTCAAAGGAATTAACCGATACTTTGATCAAAAAACATTAAATATCTTTTTCAGCAATATTACTCATATCGGTGGTGCTACTTTCTCAATCGCACTCACACTTTTCTTTTTAATTTTTGCAAAAGGGACTTTGCATCAAGCTGCAATCGCAACTGCTATTTCTTTAGCAATTAGCCATATTCCTGTGCAAATATTAAAAAGATGGTATCCGCGAAAACGCCCTTATTTAACAATTCAGGATGCGAAATATCCAGTCCATCCATTAAAAGACCACTCTTTCCCGTCTGGTCATACAACAGCCGTTTTCTCTGTCCTTATTCCATTTATTTGCTATAATCCAAGCATATTTGCTTTTCTATTACCGTTAGCATTATGCGTTGGTATTTCTCGCATTTATTTAGGGCTTCACTATCCGTCTGATGTATTCGTCGGTATGTGCCTCGGCACTTGCTCTGGCATCATCTCTTTTTATCAATTCATCCCACTTTTCACATAAAGGAGTGATATGATGAGAGTCGCCATTTTTACCGATACTTTTACGCCACAAGTTAACGGGGTTGCGAAAACGTTAGAGCGATTAACACGTTACTTTCAGAAAGAACAGATCGCCTATTCTGTTTTCGCCCCTCAGCATACAGCTGAAGATAATTTCATAGCTAATGTGAACAAGATGAGAAGTATCCCGTTAACAATATTATATCCAGAATGCCGCTTTTCTTTTCCTACTCCGCGCATTAAACGAGAACTTCTTTCCTTTAAACCTGACATTATTCACATTGCCACACCTTTCAATATGGGACTTTGTGGATTGTATTATGCAAAAAAGTTAAACATCCCAGTTGTCGGTTCTTATCATACTGATTTCGATGCTTATTTACGCTATTACAAAATTGAATTTCTCTCTAATATGCTTTGGAACTATTTAAAATGGTTTCATAGTCACATGCAAAAAAATTTCGTTCCTTCTTTTGAAACGTTACACCAACTAAAAAATAAAGGCTTTCAGGCCCTCTCCATATGGGGACGGGGTGTAGATTGCACACTCTTTCATCCATCTTACAATACAGACCTATTCCGAAAAAAATATAATATTACAGCAAAGTATGTCCTTTCCTATGTTGGACGGATTGCCCCTGAAAAAGATATTGATACGTTGCAAAATATTATCGCTAAAACAGCGCATACTCGAAACGACATTCATTGGCTCATTGCAGGAGACGGTCCTCTAGCAACAAATTTACGTGAAGCTGTTCCGAAAACAAATATCACTTTTACTGGATATTTACAAGGTAAGGATTTAGCTGAAGCATATGCTTGTTCTAACATCATGGTATTTCCATCCGCTACTGAAACGTTCGGAAATGTCGTACTGGAATCACTTGCATGTGGTACACCTGTCATTGGTGCAAATAGTGGCGGGGTTAAAAATATTATTACAGATGGAAAAACGGGATTTCTTTGCCCACCAAAACATGCGGATGCATTTCTATCATCCATCCATTCTTTATTGCAAAATGAAGAAAAACTTGAGCAGATGGGAATAGCAGCTTCATCTTATGCGAAATCAAAAAGCTGGGATGAGATCTTTCGTGGCTTACTTAACCAATATGAAGAAGTCCTTCAGCATAACGCATCAGAGTTGCTTGCTTAAATAGAAAAACTCCCTTCAAAACGAAGGGAGTTTATTACACAGTTGTAAAGTTTACTTAAATGAATGATACACAAGGTGAAATATCATATTATTTCTATATTCATTATAACAAAAACAAACATAAACAAACAGACTTGTAATAAAAACCCATAAAAATTAATATATGGTTGTACGCTATTTTAACTGTATAGTGATTTTAAGAATTCCCCTTAAAATCAACTTACTCACATACCTTTATACAGTAATTGTTCCCCAATTTCTGTATATCAAAAAACCTTTCATTCATTTGAAAGGTCTTTTTGAGCCTGCACATATTCTTCTTTCGTATTCACATTCATAAACCAATCCGCATTCGCTTGTACATCTTCTCCAGCAACATATTTCACATTACATTGTGATAAAAATTGGCCCATACTTCTTTTTTCATCCTGTAGCAAAGCATAAATCTTTTCTTTCACACGGTTATGATATGCTGCAAGTAATGGTTGTTTTCTTCCATTAATAATAGGTACAACTGCATCATATTCATCACTCGTTTGTTCTAATAAAATGGTAAACCATTCATACGAAACATTTGGCGCATCACATGGCATAATAGCGTACCAATCTGCTTCTATATATTCCATTCCTGCTACAATCCCAGCAAGTGGTCCGTTTCCTTTATAGTGCGGAATATCTTCTATAACAGGAACTTGTACGAGTTGCTCTACTCGCTCTTTTATATCAGAATGACTAATGACTACAACCTCTTGGAGCGTCCTTGTCATCACTTTCAAAATATGCTCAATAAACGTACTCCCTTGCCAGCTCGCTAACGCTTTCGGCTCACCGAATCTACTCGACATACCGCCCGCTAATACAATTCCAGCCCATTTACTCATTGGCGATGCAGCTCAAATGTAATATGACCTAATTCTGGTAAAATTAGCTTATTCATCGCAAGGCGAACTGCTCCACTAGATCCTGGCATTGAAAAGACAACTTTGCGCCCAATTGTACCACCGATCGCTCTACTTAACATTGCGCTGCTTCCGATATCTTCTAAATAACTAATCATGCGGAACAACTCACCAAACCCGACAATTTCTTTATCTAATAACGCTGATACTGCTTCAATCGTCACATCACGCTTCGTAATACCAGTTCCGCCATTTGTTAACACAACATCAACATCTTCTCTATGATAACCAGCTAACACTGCTTGCTGAATACTTTCTTTATCATCTTTTACAATTTCATAAGAGGTCACTGTATGCCCTGCCTCTTTTAACAATTCATGTAATAGTTGTCCACTCTTATCTGTCTCTTCCGTACGTGTATCGGAAATCGTCACGATTTTGCAGCGCACTTCTTTTGGCGCTTGTTTTTTATGTTCAGTTACGCTCATTTTTTATCTTTCCTTTCATTTTCTTGTAAAATTATGTATGAAGCAAAGAATTTAACATGATACAATATAAGTATATTTATCCATATAAAGGATCTTTACATGATTCAAAATATAAAACGATACGTACCCATTATACCATTCCTAATTATATTATCCCTTTTTCAATGTATCGCTTACGAATTCGATATTAACTTTTTAAATTTGCATGTACTTTTTCCTGATGGTGGTATTCGTTACTATTTGACTAGCACATTAATTCCTCTCACACTTGCCTATATAATAGATTTTATTTTTAAACGTTCTATCTCTAAATAAGGAGGTCTACATATTATGGAACTTTATAAAAAATTAACAACAACATTTATCCTCTTATTTGTCGCTTCAATCACTGTCGGCTTTTCCTTAAAAAGCGCAATCCCATACGCTACATTAGTAAGTATTATATTCGCAACACTATTTTTACTCAGCAGTGCCTTTTGCGCGGGTAAAGCACGTCAAATGAAAGGGTGATTACATATGTTCCAGAAGAAACCAATCCTTTGTAAATCATGTGAAAAAGAAATACAAACGTATGAAAAAGCATGGATTCATATGCCCTTTCCAGCAAGTGGTATGACTAATATGAAAAAGTATATTGAGCTAGACGGCGAAGTGTATTGTAGCTCATGCATTCAAATTAGAAGTAAAACAAAATAAAAAAAGCTTTGCGCTCACCGCGCAAAGCTTTTTTTCATATATTATAGACCAGCTTGCTCTTTTAAAGCTGCAGCTTTGTCTGTACGTTCCCATGTTAGGTCTACATCAGTACGTCCGAAGTGGCCGTAAGCTGCTGTTTGTTTGTAAATTGGGCGACGTAAGTCTAGCATTTTAATAATACCAGCTGGGCGAAGATCGAAGTTGTTACGAACTAGTTCTACTAGTACGTCTTCAGATACTTTACCAGTCCCGAATGTATCAACTGAAATTGATACTGGTTGTGCTACACCAATTGCGTATGCAAGTTGTACTTCTGCTTTGTCAGCAAGACCAGCTGCTACGATGTTTTTCGCAACATAACGAGCTGCATATGCTGCAGAACGGTCAACTTTCGTTGCATCTTTACCAGAGAATGCACCGCCACCGTGGCGAGCGTATCCACCGTAAGTATCAACGATGATTTTACGTCCTGTTAAACCAGCATCACCTTGTGGTCCACCAATTACGAAGCGGCCAGTTGGGTTAATGAAGAATTTCGTTTCTCCATCCATTAATTCTGCTGGAACTACAGCTTTAATTACATGCTCTTTTAAATCGCGATCGATTTCTTCCCATGTAACATCTGGATGATGCTGTGTAGAAATTACGATTGTATCTACACGTACAGGTTTACCATTTTCATCATACTCAACTGTAACTTGCGTTTTTCCATCCGGACGTAAGTATGATAATGTGTCATCTTTACGTACTTCAGTTAAACGGCGAGCTAATTTGTGAGCAAGCGAGATTGGAAGTGGCATTAATTCTTGTGTTTCATTACATGCGAAGCCAAACATTAAACCTTGGTCTCCCGCACCAATTGCCTCAATCTCAGCGTCAGTCATTAGACCTTCGCGTGCTTCTAGCGCTTGGTCAACACCCATAGCGATGTCAGCAGATTGCTCATCGATAGATGTTAAAACTGCACAAGTTTCTGCATCGAATCCGTATTTTGCGCGTGTGTAACCAATGCCTTGAATTGTTTCACGAACGATTTTTGGAATATCTACGTAAGTAGAAGTCGTAATTTCCCCCGCTACCAATACTAAACCAGTTGTTACAGTTGTTTCACAAGCTACACGTGCATTTGCGTCCTTTGATAAGATCGCATCTAAAATTGAATCAGAAATTTGGTCACAAATTTTATCTGGATGTCCTTCAGTTACAGACTCAGATGTGAACAGATGACGTTTTTTTGTCATGTGGTAAACCTCCCTACAGTAATTGTATATATTGTACGGAACTCATCCTTAATTTGCCACAAACTGCGACATACATTTATTCTCCCACACAAGCATACAGAAAAACCTTTCCTACTTTACATAGAGGAAAGGTTTAATTTGCTACTTGCATACTGCTTTTTGCCCTTTGCTCTTATCGTTCGAGACCGTTAGCCTCGCACAGGTTTTAGCACCTATTCACCTGTATTTACCACTACAAGTGAGGTTGCTGGGCTTCATCGGGCCTGTCCCTCCGCCAGCTCGGGATAAGAGAGTATCCGTCCCAACCTATACTAAAGAAATGATATTCATTTGTCAATTAATATTCACATTTTCCTGAAAGTTTTTCTCAATACGCCTGGAATGAAATATTAATAAGGAAATAATACATTCACACAAACAAAAAGAAATAAATAGTATACATTATTTATATAATTGTGTTATACTCTTGTTGGGGATTACGAGAAATATTTCATTAAATGAAAAGGATGGTATATAAATATGAGTACTGTGAATGTCCAAATTGGTTTACACGAATTATTGAACGGAAGCAATGCACAGATTCAACTAAGTGTTCCGCAATTAGTGGAAAAAGTATTAATGCGAAATGAAGGGAAATTAACTTCTACTGGTGCCGTTTCTGCTTCAACAGGAAAATATACAGGACGTTCTCCTAAAGATAAATTTATTGTGAAAGAAGCATCGGTTGCTGACAAAATTGCTTGGGGAGCAGTGAATCAGCCGATCTCTGAAGAACATTTTAATAAATTATATACTAAAGTTTTAGAATACTTAAAAGAAAAAGAAGAGTTATTCGTCTTCAATGGATTTGCAGGTGCTGACCGCAATTACCGCCTACCAATTCAAGTTATTAACGAATATGCATGGCACAATTTATTTGTACATCAATTATTCATTCGTCCAACTGAAGAAGAATTAACAACTCATGAATCAGAGTTCACAATTGTTTCTGCACCGAATTTCAAAGCTGATCCAGCTGTTGACGGTACAAACTCTGAAGCATTCATTATGGTTTCATTCGAAAAACGTATCGTACTAATTGGTGGTACAGAATACGCTGGAGAAATGAAAAAATCAATCTTCTCTATTATGAACTTCTTACTACCTGAACAAGATATTCTTTCTATGCATTGCTCTGCAAACGTAGGTGAAGAAGGCGACGTAGCACTATTCTTCGGTTTATCTGGAACAGGTAAGACAACATTATCTGCTGATCCACACCGTAAATTAATCGGTGATGATGAGCATGGTTGGTCTGATAACGGTGTATTCAATATTGAAGGCGGTTGCTACGCAAAATGTGTAAACCTTTCTCACGAGAAAGAACCACAAATTTTCGATGCAATCAAATTTGGATCTGTTTTAGAAAACGTTATCATTAATAACCAAACGCGTATCGCAGACTATAACGATACTACTTTAACAGAAAATACTCGTGCTGCATACCCTATGCATGCGATCGACAATATCGTACTGCCAAGTGTTGCTGGACACCCAAATACAATCATTTTCTTAACTGCTGATGCATCTGGCGTATTGCCTCCAATCAGTAAGTTATCAAAAGAACAAGCTATGTATCATTTCTTAAGTGGTTACACTAGTAAACTAGCAGGAACAGAGCGCGGCGTTACATCTCCGCAAGCAACATTCTCAACTTGCTTCGGTTCACCATTCTTACCACTTGATGCATCTCGCTATGCTGAAATGCTTGGTGAAAAAATCGAGAAACACGATGCGAAAGTATTCTTAGTAAACACTGGCTGGACTGGTGGCGAATACGGCGTTGGTAAACGTATGAACTTAGGTTACACTCGTGCAATGATTCAAGCAGCATTAAGCGGCGAACTTGCGAAAACTGAAACAGCTAAACATGACATCTTCGGTCTTGAAGTTCCACTTCACGTACCAGGTGTACCTGACGAAGTGTTAATGCCTGAACAAACTTGGGCTGATAAAGCTGCTTATAAAGAGAAAGCAATCGAACTTGCAAGCGAATTCAAAGAGAACTTCAAAAAGTTCGACAGCGTTTCTGAAGATATTATTAACTTAGGCGGTCCAATCGCTTAAGTACAAAATTTCTGTTGGAATACCCCTTTTACTCATATGAATAAGTGTCGTGTAACCGTAAAGTTCCGCGTACTCACCGACAAAACCCAATGCGGCTTAACGGTTATACACACTTACATAAAAAAGAAGCTTACGTTTTTAACGTAAGCTTCTTTCTATATCTTCTCTCTTCATCTGTGACTTAGTTCGTAAAATTACAGAAAATTCACTTTATAATCATTCATTATTATTTTTTTATGATACAATTTACATATGCAGGAAAGGATGAGGCCTATGAAAAATTTTTCTCGTACAGGAAAAATTTTATTCAGTTACGGAGCGATCCAAATGTTTTGGGGACTTGTGATGCTTAATGTTAATTTATTTGAGCATACAAGTGAAACGATAAAATATATTATTCTAATTACTGGAATAATTTGTTGTATTATATCCACCTTTTTTAAAAAACATAAGAGTCATACTAATACGTGATTTCATGTTAGCTTATAGGAAGCAGAAACCTGTATTTTATGCAAAATTATGCTTCCTATTGTAACTACCCCTCGCCGGTCCCTCTATTCCATCTAAAAAGAGGCTTTTTATCTTTTTAGCTCTTTGTTAATTCTTCCTCATCTTTCATACTATAGTAGCCTAAATTCACAACGATTAAGAAATAACCACCCAGAATCCCTACTGCAAATGCCCACATAACCATGTGGTGCTCAATTTCGTACATAATAACAGCGCCCAAAATGGCAGCTGCAAAACGATTAAACATACCGAGCGTCGGTGCTTTCGTTTTCTTTACGATACTATCTCCAAGCTTCTCAATTCGTCTCCCTAAAAGCCAAACACAATACATACTTACGATAAGTCCAATTCCAGCACCTAGAAAATGAGCTGAAAACGGTGTTAACATCCAGCCTAGTAAAAGAAAACCTAGTAAATAATACGATTGAATTTTAAACGATCTTAATGACATACTAATCATGCTGCTGTTCTCCTCTTCAGTAATTTTTATCTATCCAACAAAAAACTTCTTTCAAGTTTATACTACTGACATCCATTTCACTCAAATAAAAAACAACATAAACAGTATGTTTATGTTGTTTGAATGTTTTCAGGAAATAATATTATACAAGATTTCAAACATCATATTCTCATAATTTGTGACGTTTTTCCAAACATTTTTCGTCCATTTATGAAAAAAGTGATATCAATTTCTGAACATACGGATATGATGTAATAAGTACACAAATAAAGGGGGCGTCTAATGATTTATTTTTTAATGGCTCTCATTCACCTCATTATTCCTGCACTTATTGGACTTTCATTGTATTGGTACACGAAAAATCATAGTATTTTCTACGCTGTCCTCGGTGTTCTTCTTCCAGGTATTATTCTTATCACACTCTTCCGTATTCCATTTTTAAACTTAATTCCACTTATTACTGCTATCTTATTTCTCGTCTTCTTACCAAAAATAAAAAAATAGGAAAGCAGATCATAGATGATCTGTTTTCCTATTTTGATATAGGTTCCCTCGCAGTAGAATGAATTTTTACTTTCTCCGATTTCACAAACCATAGACCGAAGAAAATAATAATTCCACCGATTATTTGTTGAAATGATACATATTCATTTGCCCATACAGCTGCAAATAAAACAGCTACAAGTGGCGTTATATACATATATACCATCGTATGTGATGCGCCAATTTTTTGAATACCAACATACCACATCACTAAACCAAATACTGTTACAAAGAAAATGGAATATAGTAAAGCGAATAGTGTCATTCCATGTGTAATGTGAAATGGCATTATAAATACATGTGGTCCACTTAACAATAAAAGCGGAATCGCGCCAACTAATGCTGACCATGCGGTAACACGTAGTGCTGAATATTTTTTAATTAATGGACCTGCTAAAACAGGATAAAGCCCCCAGCATATTGATGTAATAAGTCCAATTCCGTTACCATAAAAAGAACTAGCAAGCGAATGCCCTGCTACTAAAACTAATGCAGCACCACCAAAGGCAATTATAGAACCGATGAGCTTTCGAGAAGAAAACTTTTCTTGTTTCAAAAAAATAGCAAATACAGTTGTAAAAATAGGTGAAATAGAAATGAGTAAAGAGGCATTTGTAGCGGATGTATATTGGACAGTTTCCATAAATAACGTTTGATACAGTACAATACCTACAACACTAACGATGATTAATCTAGGTATATCCTTTCGTTCCATATAAACCGAATTTTCAATAAAAAATGTAAGGAGTAACATAAGCGGTGCCGCCGATATCATCCGAAGTGCAGTAAACTCAATTGCTGTAAATTCTAAAAGTCCATATTTCGCAATCGTAAAATTAATCCCCCAAATAATAACGACACTTAAAATTAATAACTCCATCCCCCATTTTCTCATGCGTATCCCCTCCGCAAATAAAATTATACAGAAAATTCAATCACATGTACATTTCATTATGTGAAAAAAATCTTTGTATTGTATGAACGTTTTGATACATGAAATTATATCAGCGATTTTCTGAATATATCGGCGATTTTTTAAATATATCGACTTACCAACAAAAAACGACAATAATAGCGACTTATACAATAAAAAAGGTGGTTCCAAAATACGTTTTGGAACCACCTTTTCTTTACTACACTCGAACGTGTAACTTCATATTTGGATTATAAAATTGGCTCGGGCTCTTCAGCTGAAAAGTCCCTCCACCTTCATGCCAATCAACTGTTAATTTATCATCCATAAATACAAGCTTTGTGCGATCTGCGATAAAGCTAAACCGGCTTGATTCGATATCCACATCGCGCTCATCTTTTTCTGCTACAGCTACTAAATCGATAATTCCGCTCATTACACAACCGCAACCTTCATTATCGTAAAATAACTTTATATATTTCGCCTCATTTGGAATCGTATCCATAATTTTTTTATATGCTGCTTCTGTTACAGTAACGTACATATTCTAAACTTCATCCTCTCTTCTCGTATCCTTCATATATTGTACCACCATTTTTCTTTAAAAATATATACAGAAAATTACGACTAATATACAATATATGTAATAAAGGAGGTTGTATCACTCATGTTCAAATTACTGCGATACCCCATCTTCTTAGGCCTACTCGGTAGCTTTTTTATTTCTAGCGGAATGGTATTACAACATATACTTCCTTATTCTCCTTCTATTGGTTGGATTGTAGGATTTATTTGTTTCCTATCTGCTTCCTACCTTGCTATGAAAGAATAAGAATCACTTTAAGATTTATTTGCAGCTTAATTTTGACTTAGGTGTTACTTTCGGCCCATAAGAGAAACGTTGGCTCTATAACGATTCAACTCTCCTCTCTATTTTAAAATCTATACACAATACGATTGAACACACAAAAATATAGAATTCATAATATGTATATAGTGGTTCTATTTTTAAAACTAGTTTTTCAAAATATAGAAAGGAGAACATACATGTACCCACGTAATTGTGTTAGTTGCGACGGCAGACGCAATAGTAGTTCTAACGGAAACACCGGGCCCACTGGTAGCACCGGACCTACTGGAAACACTGGCTCTGCCGGCATCACTGGACCTTCCGGGAACACCGGACCCACTGGTAGTACTGGACCTACTGGCTCTGTTGGGCCTTCCGGAGCTGGTTTCCAAAGTACTACCGCCTTTAGTCTAGCAGCCGCTCCCACCTATAAAAAAGGACAAGTTGTCACTTATACGAGCAGCGGCTATGTTGTAAAAAAAGATGCACCTCAAGGATTTCCGAATGTATCTCCAGATTATATCGTATTAGTAGAAAGTGGACCTACTGGTAGTACTGGACCTACTGGCATTACCGGGCCTACTGGCATTACTGGATTTCGGGGTTACTGGCATTACTGGTTCTACTGGCATTACCGGGCCTACTGGCATTACCGGGCCTACTGGCATTACCGGGCCTACTGGCATTACCGGGCCTACTGGCATTACCGGGGCATTACCGGGCCTACTGGAACTGCAGGTAGTGCATCAGCAAAAAGTATTGTTTTTCAAGGAACAAATGCTGGTTTTCAACGTATAGCAGGTTCTCCTGGCATTGACTCCAACGTTATTCCATATGTCACTGCTGGGACCGGTAGCATAGTTGGGTTTGCTGCGTCTATAAATGTAAATAACTTACCTGCTGCTGTTTATACGATTGATATTTGCAGGAATGTCCCGACAAACCTCACTGCCCCCACTTCTAGTTACATCCTATCTACTATTACCTTAACTATTACTGACAAAATCACCGGAACTATAATATTTTCCATTAAACCGACGGATACTGGAGCAGGACAAATTCAAGTGTTTAATCCTAATCCAGCAGTAGGTCCCGCTACTGTAACTTGGACTAGCATTACAACTGGAAACTCAGTTTCGAGAGGAGATGCTATATCCCTTTATATTAACCCTGGAATTACTGCCAGTGCTGTATATTCTATTTTTCTAATCACTGATATATAGTTCCCTCTTAAAAGTCGTTTATTTAACAAAAAGGAGATCACTCTCAAATAAGTAATCTCCCTTTTAAAAATAGTTTTTCATGATATCGGCAATATAACCTTCACAGTCGTTCCAATCCCAACTTCACTTTCAAAACTCATTTTACCGTTGTGGTCTTTAATAATTTTTTCTGTAACTACTAAACCTAAACCTGTTCCCGTTTCTTTTGTTGTGTAAAAAGCTTCATTTAGCTTCGGAATTTTGTCTTTTGGAATACCGCAACCTTCATCCTTAACTTGAACAATGATTGCATCTTCTACAGTCACTTTAATCGTAATCGTTCCGCCAACTGACATTGCTTCAATCGCATTTTTAATTAAATTAAAAAATACTTGCTTTAATCGTTTTTCATCGCATGTAATCGATGGTATGTCTTTACTATAAATACCTTGTATGTGCACTCCTTGCTTTAAAGCAGGCTTTCCCATAACTCGAATAACATAAGCGATAATTTCTTCTATATTATGAACTTCTGATTCTAGTGATTTAGATTTCTCAAATCCACTAAGTTCTGTAGCGATTGTATGAATTCGCTCTACTTCTTGTTTCATAATATCACTATATATTTTATCCTCAGGATATTTATTTGCTTGCTTATTAACAAATTTATCTAAATTAGCTAGAGGTCTTCTAATTTTGTAACCAATAACTGTAGCCATTTTCCCAACAGTTGCTAGCTTTTCTGTTTGTTGTATTTCTTTATCCATCATCTCAAGCGTACGAACGTAAGATTGAAACCTTAAAAACATAATCCAACATATGATAGTAAATACGCTATATAATGCCATCGGGATTAAAACGAGTGACGAGTGAATAAAGATTCCTATAAGAGCATATTTTCCAACAAGTATGCTCGGAACTAACAAAAAATATCTTTTGTTTACAAAGAGTGGGGCAAATAAAATAAAAAATCCTTCTACTATATTCCCACCATCAAACTCAGCATCACTACCATAGTAAATCATAAAATTATGGATAAAATCTAATAGGTTATATCCAATTAGAATAATATATTTCACTGCAAATAGATTCTTCCATTTCATGAAGTATACTCCAATACAAAACAAAATCACCATCAGAAAATACAGCCATAAACCTAAACCATCTTCAAATTTTCCTACTCCTTCTTGCCCGCCCCCTATTAAAGGTACAATAAATTCGTAGGCAAGATCGTACACAAAAAATATAATGAAAAATAAACTTAAAAATATTTTCAATGCCTTCATTTCTTCATGTTTAAATATATCGTCTTTATTCATATCGTAACTCCTAGCTTTTCTCCTTCTTGGATTTCACTATTTCCACGCTTTTTTGGGAGAATGATGTCTATTCTAGTTCCAATATCTCTTTCACTTGAAATATGTAATTCACCAAGATGCTGCTCGGTAACAAGCCGATTCGCTACCGTAAGTCCCAGGCCAATTTTATCTTGTTTCGTTGTATAAAAGGCTTCTGTAACACGAGCTAAATTTTCTTTCTTAATACCGTAACCATTATCAATTACACTTAGCATTACATAATCTTGTCCTTTGTTTTCTAACCGTAACTCTAATGTGCCACCTTGCTCCATTGCCTCCAGAGCATTTTTTATGACATATAGAAAGACTCCTCTTATTTTCCGCTCATCACATTCAACTTCTATCGTCTTTTCTTCCACATTAGAAATAAACTGGACGCTAGATTCATTCATTTTTTCGCGAACAATTTTTACTGCTTGTAATGCAATTTCACCTATATTATATTTCTTATAAATAGGGAGTTTACATGTAGCAACTTCCATCAATTCACTTATCATATTATTCATATTTTCTATTTCAAAAATCATCTGTTCGTAAATAGGATCCTCCCCATGCTTCTCTCGTTGTAATTGCGTAAACCCTTTTAATGAAGCAAGTGGATTTTTAATTTCATGTCCCACTGTCGCTGCCATTTTTCCGATTACTGCTAATTTTTGTGATTCACTAGCAATCTTAATACTTTCCTTTACCGCTGAAAGGTATTGTATAAATCGATTTAAAATGATGTATGCCGCTATTAATACGAGTGTATACATAATGAGGAACATAAATCCTTTTACTTCCTTTAATACGAATAAATAAATAACATATTTCCCTACAATTGTCGAAAGTACAAACACAAAATATTTTTTATTTAAAAATATAGGTACAAAGAAGATGAAAATAATTTCTATTATATTTACTCCATCAAATGCCGCCTCATTATAAAGCATATACGAAAGTATATTAACGATTTCTATTCCTATGTATGCAAATACACATGCATATTTAACAAGGTTCGCTTTCTCTTTTTTTATTAAATATACATTCACACTGAGTATTGCAGTTCCGCAAATAACTTGCCATAGTATGCTATGTCCCCTATCCGTTAATGATTTATTTTCTAATACGATTGCATAGAAAATTTGGTATGAAACAACAATGACATATAGCACCCATAAAAAAATTTTTGCATTCCTTTCTTCTTCTTTATATGATAGAAAACTTCCTTTCACTTCAACACCCCTTCAAAATAATATCTCGAAGAATACCATTTATTATAATAAATGATTTTCATAGACAAACAAAGATAAATCGAACATTTGAGGAAAATCATCCCAATAAAGCAAAGTATCTTCAGGCTATATAAGCATAAAAGCTATAAACAATAATACGTATATTATGGGAGGTGTTTTATGTGGACGGCAAAAAAAATAAAAAAACAGAACAACTTAAATCCTTCACGCGTGAGAATGAAGGAAAGAAAATGACGACAAATACAGGTGTTACCATTTCAAATGATGAAAATACTTTAACCGCTGGTGATCGTGGTCCTACCCTTCTAGAAGATTTCCTAATGCGAGAAAAGCTTGCTCATTTTGACCGTGAACGAATTCCTGAAAGAGTCGTTCACGCACGTGGATACGGTGCGCATGGTGTTTTCGAGCTATATGAATCTTTAGAAGAGCTAACAATGGCCCACTTTTTACAAGACCCTTCAAAAAAAACACCCCTTTTCGTTCGCTTCTCTGAAGTGGCTGGATCAAAAGGTGCGAATGAAACAAATCGAGATGTACGAGGATTCGCCGTTAAATTTTATACAGAAGAAGGAAATTTTGATTTAGTCGGAAACAATATTCCTATTTTTTCATTCAAGATGGCATTAAATTCCCTGATCTTATTCACGCCCTTAAACCTGAACCGCATAATGAGATTCCACAGGGACAAACAGCACATGATACATTTTGGGACTTCATCGCCAATAACCAAGAATCGGCTGCGATGATGATGTGGATTATGTCTGATCGTGCCATTCCAAGAAGTTTTCGAATGATGCAAGGGTTTGGCGTTCATACATTTCGCTTAGTGAATAAAAATGGAAAGTCACGATTCGTAAAATTTCACTGGAAGCCGAAGCTCGGCATTCACTCATTAATTTGGGATGAAGCGCAAAAATTAGGTGGTGCTGATCCAGATTACCATCGCCGTGATTTATGGGAAAATATTAATGCTGGAAACTATCCTGAGTACGAACTTGGCATTCAAATTTTAGAAGAACAGGATGAATTTAAATACGATTTCGATATATTAGATGCGACGAAAATTTGGCCTGAAGAAGATTTCCCCGTTAAAATCATCGGGAAAATGACATTAAATCGCAACGTCGAGAATGTATTCGCTGAAACGGAACAAGTCGCGCTTCATCCGGGAAGTATCGTCCGTGGTATTGATTTTACAAATGATCCGCTCTTACAAGGTAGGCTCTTTTCTTATACAGACACTCAATTAGCACGCGTCGGTACAAATTATCAAGAATTACCGATTAACCGTCCGATATGCCCATTTCACAACAATCAAAGAGATGGTGCATCTAAATATATAATCGACAAAGGAAAAATTGCTTACCATAATAATTCCTTAGCAAATAACACTCCTTACACTGTCCCCGGTACAAAGGGTGGGTTCGTTACATATCCTTCTACTGTATCAGGACATAAAACGAGAGAAACAGCCGCTAGTTTCAAAGATCATTTCTCTCAAGCACGTTTATTTTGGAATAGTATGAGTAACGTCGAAAAGGTTCATATTATGCAAGCCTTCTCCTTTGAATTAGGAAAAGTAAAAAGTAAATCGGTCCGCCAACAAGTCGTAACTATGATTGGGCATATTAGTACTGAATTAGCTACGTTAGTCGCTGAAGCAATCGGCGCAAAAGTCCCAAATATTCAAGAATCGGGCGTTACGAAATCATCGCCAGCACTCAGTATGGCAAATACGACATTTAGTCCTAATACATTACGCGTAGGTGTCATTGTTGCAAATGGATATGACGGACAAAACGCGCAATATATAGTAAATCAATTCAAACAAGTTGGGTTGCAGCCAGTAATTGTTTCCGAGCGATTAGGTATTGTGCAAGGAACGCAAAATGTACGTTGGGACGTGAATGACACTTTCTTAATGGGATCTTCACTTCTTTATGACGGGCTACTTCTTATTGGAGGAAACCTTGATGAACAGTTTCTTAATAAAGCGAGTTCATTTGTCGTAGAATCATATAATCACTTTAAGCCAATTGGTGCCTTTCAAAATGGATCTACCGTTATTCAATCTTTAAATATTGAAGGGAAGCCTGGCGTCCTAATAGAACAAAATCCTACGCAACTTGCAAATGAATTCATTAAAGCCATGACGAAACAACGCTTTTGGGATAGAGCATATGAATAGGTTAGGGGGATAATTTATGTTTGTTACCGTCGAGAAAGATGTGCATATTTTTGTGCAAGACGTTAATCCTGGACCCGGTAGTAAAACCGTGTTTTTCGTTCATGGCTGGCCTTTAAATCATCAAATGTACCAATATCAACTCAATGTGTTACCACAGCATGGTTTCCGCTGCATCGCTATGGATATACGCGGAAACGGGCAATCTGATAAACCGTGGACTGGTTACACTTACGATCGTTTAGCAGACGATATCGCCATTGTTCTAGAAGCACTTCAAGTAGAAAGTGCTACATTAGTCGGTTTTTCAATAGGTGGCGCTCTTTCTATTCGGTACATGTCCCGCTACAATGGCCGTCGTATTTCTAAACTTGTATTAATCGATGCTGTTTCCCCCTCTTTCGTTAAAAATCAAGAATCGCCCTATGGCGTCCCAAAAGAACAAGCAGATACCCTCATTAATCAAATGTATGCCAATATGCCTAAATTTTTAAATGATGTATCTTTATCATTTTTCAATAGAAACTTAGGATCTGCTACGTTAGAATGGTTTTCTTATCTCGGTATGCAGTCTGCTTCCTACGCTCTCATCAAAATATTGCAAGCAGCCGCAAATGAAGACGTAACGAAAGATTTAAGTAAAATTAACGTCCCAACAAAAATATTCCACGGTGTTCACGATCAACTGATCCCTTACAAAAGCGCTGAACTCACACAAAAGCGGATTAAAAATTCACAGTTACATCCTCTTACAAATAGTGGTCACGGCTCGCCAATTGATCAAGCGGACGAATTAAATGAAGAACTTATAAAGTTTTTGCATTCATAAAAATCTATACCAAATCGTTTCGATAGGAACGCAGTTTTTGAAAAGATTAAAATTCACATATTTCTCACAAATCAATTAATAAAACGATTACCTGTACATTTATACTAAATGTACAGGTAATACTCCCTAAACCCAGCTTGTCTGGTTACCCCGTTAAATACTATAACAAAAAGAACTTGTATCGTTATACAAGTTCTTTTTGTTTGTTCTATTTAAAAAGTATATCTTTACTATACTGCTTTCCAGCAAGTAAATCATATTGAATCATTTTATATTGCTCTAACATTTCTTTTTGTTTCTTTGTTAAATTTGTTAGCTCTTCCCCATCTTTATTAACCTTTAACTCATCTCTCAGAACCGGTATTTCTTTATGCATTTCCGATAAAAATTGATAAAATGGTGATTGATTTAGTCCTGCATAATCAAAAACGAGACTAGAAAAATAAATCGGACTTACTAAACCTAAATTGTCATTTGGCAAATCAAAATTTGCATACATTAACAATGGTGTTTCTGACATAGCTAACCTTTCATTTACAGTTTCTTCATTCTCTATATATCCAGCTTCTTCATAGATAGCTTTATTTGCCCCTAATATTGGTAAGTGATCTCCAAAGAAAACCAATATAGTAGGCCTTTCTAGCTCTTGAATTTGTTCTACTAAATATTTTAGAGCCTCATCAGAACGACGTATACCCTCAGTATATGTTTCTAATTCTGCCTTCGATCCCTCATCTGTTAATCCGCTAATTTCTATTTGCTTTTCTTCAAATCGTCCTGGATTGAATGGAAAATGATTTTGCATCGTAACTGCATGAATAAACGTAGGTTGCTTTCTCTTATTCAATTCCTCTATTATTTCTTTACTAATAGATACATCACTAATATAATCCCCATCTATCTCTATGTTGTTCATTGTATCTTCTGCATTGAAATTATCAATTCCTAAAACATTATATACATCATCCCGCTTATAAAATGATCTTCCATAAGCATGAATTGCATTCGTGTAATATCCATGTTTTTTCAATTCACTTGCGATAGACGGAATTTCTCTCTGCCCTGTCACCGCTTGTTGATATGGTATAGAACCTTGCTTCAAAAAGCTCATTGAATAGCTCGTTAACGCTTCAAATTCTGTATTCGCTGTGTTTCCCCCGAATACAGGAGATACTGTTTGTCCACCCGGAAAATTCTCAATATATTGATGTAAATTCGGCATCGGATCCTCGCTAAATGAAAGATTCATTAGCTTTGTTGGATCCCAAAAAGCTTCACTCATGAAAAATATAATATTTGGCTTCTCGGTCTTTTCTTTTTTCCCTACATTGCTTCCATATTGTTTCTTTATATTATTTGAAATTTGTAGCATAGTTTCTTTTGAATATTCTTCTGGCTTCTCAATGACAGTTGTGTCTAAGTTACTGACAAATCCCAAAACAAAACCATTATCAGCATAGTTTACATTTTGATTCCAAGCCACGAAGGTTACCCCATATTTTTGAAATACATTACTCATAAATGTATTAGGATAATTATTATATGCATACACCATAAACGTAGAAGCACATATTAAAATAATTCTCGTAATTATATTAGGCTTTATAACTGGAATGTGCTTTCGTATATACATAACTAAATATACAAGCAGAGCAATCCCGAATATCCCCAAAAATATAGTCCACCAACTAAAATAGTCCATAACCATTGGTATCACGGACTGCATTTGAGTAATCTGTGTGAAATCAGACGGATAGAATGGATCTCCTCTAAAAATAAGTTTAAAATGGTTCACAATCCCAAAAACAATTAGCACCAAACTTGTTATCGTGATACTCAAAAAGATTCGTCCAAGCAAACTATACACAAAAACATATATCATATAAATAAATAATAAGCTTAATATATACTGTCCGTATCGGACATAAACCCAGTTATTAACTAATATAAGGCTCATATTCTCCTGTATCATGATATACATCCAATTCATTGTATGAGCGATTAAAAATAATAAGACGTAAGCTTGAATAGCCGGCCTAAGCTTATGACTAATGCCTTTATTTAAATGAATGATGTATAATAGTACACTCCACAAAACAATAATGAGTATACTCAGCTGTATTTTCCCATTAAAAAATTCTTTAATTCTCTCGAATTCGAACGACCTTAACATAACAAAAAACAGTGTCTCTAAACAAATCGCCCACATTCCACTAAGAATGATAGAAATTAATAAGTTCTTCCTCGGCTGCTGAGGAGAAAAACTAAAATGAAATTCATCTCTTCTTCGTCGTTGTGTAAAAACATTAAAACGCAATTTATTCCCTCTTTCCTTTACCCCTTCGTCTCGCATCCACAAACATATTGTCATATACAAAATAACATATTTGTATACAGTTAGTCTCCCTATGTGTTTGTATTATACACGTGTATCCTTAATTTCCCCTTAAAAATACAGTGAAACTTAATAAGCCCGAACCACTCAGGATTGAACGGGATAAAACTTCTTCGCTCTATATTCCAACAGCATAAATGAACTATGCTTCATAAAATTATTACCATAAAAAAAAGAACCTACCAACACTGACAGGTTCTCCTTCATTCTAACAGACATTAACATATTTATTATATAAGAGAATACATCCATACTTTCCATATAATACATACAAGTACGATAACTACAAAATCAAAAAGATCTAATCTTGGGCCCTTCTTCATATTTATCTCTAGCCACATATGAATCCATTTTATTCTTGTATATTTTTGAATGTTTTTCTTTGCAAATCGATAAACGAGTACTTGCATAATAAAAAATCCGACTACGAAAATGAACAAGAAAATGAGAAAATCGACCACAAAATTCCTCCCTATTTTTGCAGCGATTTTTCTACTATATGATTTCTCAAAACCCACTCTTCAAATTGAGCACTTCCAAATTCCCAGCTAAGATCACGAGCATGTACAGAAAAAACGTAATGACCAGCATATTCGTCCATAAATCTACCTGTCTCGATCTCACCTTTCTGAAGACCATACGCTCCAAAATTAAAATATACATCCCATACGTCTTCATTCTTCCGCTTATAAGCAATCGATTCCATATCACATTCTGTTCCGAAATAATCAAGATGTAAATGTACGCTATGATCATATTCGTACTCCATTTTATCACCCCTTATATTTGTACTTCTTTATCACCAAAAAAATTCCTGCTATCTACAATCACATATGGGCACTTACCTACATATCATGCTTGTAGAGCGACTTCTAGGAGGTGTCATATAGTGAAAAAATTCATAGCTGTTTTTTGCATCATGTTACTAGCTGTTTTCACATTTGCTGCTTGCAGTAGTAAAAAAGAAGGTACGAAAGAACAAACTCAAAACATTCGAATCGGCGAAGTTACCCATTCTCTCTTCTACGCCCCGTTATATGTTGGGATTAAAAAAGGATTTTTTAAAGATGAAGGATTAAATATTGACCTCCAAACAACAGCTGGCGGAGATAAAACGATGACTGCCCTATTATCTGGTGGCATCGATATTGCTCTCGTTGGTTCTGAAACGTCTATTTACGTTCATCAACAAGGTGCAAAAGACCCTATCATTAACTTCGCACAACTTACACAAACAGACGGAACATTTTTAGTTTCGCGTAAAAAATTAGACTCTTTTAATTGGAATGACGTAAAAGATGTTACGTTTTTAGGACAGCGTAAAGGCGGCATGCCGCAAATGGTTGGAGAATACGTTTTAAAGAAAAATGGCATTGATCCCCACAAAGATACAAACTTAATTCAAAACATCGAATTTGCTAACATTGCAAGTGCCTTTGCATCTGGTACTGGGGAATTTGTACAGCTCTTTGAACCGACTGCAAGTATATTTGAAAAAGAAGGAAAAGGGTTTATCGTCGCTTCGTTCGGAAATGAATCTGGAACTGTTCCGTATACAACGTTCATGGCAAAAGAAAGCTTCTTAAAGAAAGATAAAGATGCTGCTGAAAAATTCACACGTGCGCTCTATAAAGCACAACAATGGGTTGATACACATAGTCCAGAAGAGATTGCTGACACCGTTTCTCCGTTATTTAAAGACACTTCAAAGGACATTACAGTAAAAGTAATTGAACGTTATAAAAAGCAACATTCTTATGCGACAAATCCGCTATTAGATGCTGAAGAATGGAAACAGCTCCAAACGATTATGAAAGAAGCTGGCGAATTACAAAAAGAAGTTCCACATGAAGCGCTCGTCAATACAAAAATTGCCGAAAGCGTTATTAAGAAATAGAGGCGAAGTGTATGAGTTTTTTACAAATACGTAACGTTTCTCACTGCTTTTTCGCAAAAGAGAATGCCAAATTGATTCTCGAAGACATGAGTTTACAAGTGGAAGAAGGCGAATTTATTTCTATACTCGGTCCAAGTGGTTGCGGCAAAACGACACTCCTCTCCATTATTGCTGGGCTGCTTGATCCAATTGAAGGCATCGTCTTTTTAGATGGTGAGCCTATTACAACGAAAACTTCATCTATGGGGTACATGTTGCAGCAAGATTACTTGTTTCCTTGGAAAACAATTGAAGAAAATATTATGCTCGGACTTCACACCCGAAAAATTTACAATGAACAGACGAAAGAACATACTTTACAGCTTTTAAAACAAGTCGGTCTACATGATGTAGAAGAGCAATACCCTCGTGAACTGTCCGGCGGTATGCGTCAACGTGCCGCTCTCGTTCGAACGTTAGCGACCGATCCGAAAATTTTATTGCTAGATGAACCATTCTCAGCGCTCGATTATCAAACGAAATTGAAACTAGAAGATCTCGTTTTCAACTTACTACGCAAATATAAGAAAACGTCACTACTCGTAACACATGATATTGAAGAAGCCATTGCGATGAGTGATCGTATTTATTTACTACAAGCGAATCCCGGGAAAATTGCAAAAACATTTATCGTCCCTGGAAGCATCCGTTCCTTATCACCGTTAGAATCACGCCATCACCACGACTTCCCATCCCTCTTCCAAGATATATGGAAGGAGCTGGAGCGACTTGGATAATATAAAGCAACTACATGAACAGTTTCAGAAAAAAGAACGCAAGCGCGCATGGTTAGCACGCTCACTGCAGCTTTTACTGCTCATTCTTTTCTTTTCACTATGGGAAATAGCTAGCAAAAAAGAGTGGATTGATCCTTTACTCTTTAGCTCTCCTTCAAGCATTTGGGATCTCTTCCTTAGTAAATGGATTGACGGTTCGCTTTTGGTTCACATATGGACGACATTACTTGAAACAGGAGTAGGCTTCATTCTTGGAACAGTGCTCGGTGCTATTATCGCGACTTTACTTTGGTGGATACCACTTCTCGCCCGCGTACTTGATCCATATCTCGTCGTCCTAAACGCCATGCCAAAAGTGGCACTTGGTCCTATTATCATTGTCATCTTCGGTCCTAATATTTCTTCGTCGATTGCCATGGGAGTAATCATTTCCATCATCATTACCATTCTCGTTATTTATAGTGCATTTCAAGAAGTCGATTCAAACTATATAAAAGTGATGAACACATTTGGCGCAAATAAATGGCAATGTTATAAGCAAGTAGTTCTCCCTGCATCCTTCCCGGCAATTATTTCAACGTTAAAAGTGAATGTTGGTTTATCATGGGTCGGTGTTATATTCGGCGAACTCCTCGTCTCTAAACAAGGACTTGGCTACTTAATTAGCTACGGCTTCCAAGTATTTAATTTCACACTCGTCTTACTGAGCGTACTACTCACCTGTGTCCTCGCAACACTTATGTATGTGTTTGTTGAGGCATTTGAAAAACTTCTAATTGGAAAACGAAAAAGAAGCTGACTTAGGGCGATACGCTATAGTCAGCTTCTTTTTCTATCTTTTATCACACATCTTTGTTTCATTTGTAACGTTGCCATTCGCAACCGTAACTGTATGGAAACAATCTTTCACACGTACTGTAACGACATTTTCTTTTCGATCTATCACATGATAATCATCATACTTTTTATTTAATGCACTACGAATTTGCTCCCCTTCAAAAATCGGAAAACCGTGAGACATTACCCAAATGAGACCAGCAACAGCAAGAATCGTTTTCATACGTTTCATTACCTCCTCGAGAGTAAACTTATAGCCCCTACAATATGCGCATTATAATTGTGTCTAATTTGTGACATTTTTATACTAATTCTATTTTATAACGCCAGTTCCTTCTTCTTTTTTAAAAAAGACAGAATTTTCAATTTTATCAACATAAAAAAACGCAAAGAACTAAAATTCTTTACATTTTCTTAGCTAAAGTATATAACTCGCATTATTGTCCCCTTTGTTGTTCTATCGTTTTCGAAGCATCATATAATCCCGACAACACTTCGGCTCTCATTTTTACAAGCTCAGGGAATTGATAGAAAAAGGCAATTTTTTTATACTTTAACTCCGATCCTTCTTTCACCTTTTTGGAATCTTGCAAAATAAACGCTGTAAATGTATCTGCAATATCTTCCGCTATATTTGTCGTTCCATACTGTGATACAAACTCATCATGCTTTTCTTTAAAAAATTCAATTTGCGTTTCTTCACTTTCTTCTACTTTCTTTTCTGTCCACTCCTGCTCAATAAGCTTCCAGAAAGAATTATAAAATTGATTAATATAAGATTTCTCCCTCGCACACCCCTCTTGTAAGAAAAGCGTTTCACAGTTATTTCGGTATGTTGAAATATCTTTATCTTCTTCAAAATCCTTTACATACTTTTCATCTACTGGTATTTGCTTATATCCGAGCGTCAACACGTGAGCCGTCTCATGAATTAATGTTTTCATCACTTCATCGATATTTACCGCCGAATCAAGCGTATCTAAGCTAAGAATCCAATCTTTCGGATTCTCCATACTAGGCATAACGTGAGCAACAACACCGTCATAACCGTCCGTTATTAAATCAAATTCTGTTATATTCCCGCGATATTTAGCTGGAATGAGAGTACGGTACATATCCCATAAGTCTTCATGATAACCTCTATCTTGACGCTGTTGTAGCACTTCTTCTTTCGCTTCTTTATCTTCAGCGAATACTTTATTTAAACGTTTCCGTTCTATTTTTTCAAAATAAGGATCTACAATTTCATCACCATCAATATAATAAGAAGCTAAAAAGAAATAATTTTCGTCATCCTCTTTTTTCTGCTCTGCCTCTTTCATATCCGCACTTTCATGCTCTTCTATATCATAATCTTCTACTGCTTCAAGTTCAGATAATCCATCTATTTTTTCATATACTTTTTGAAGTTTCTTATCTCCTATTTCCACGCATTCTTCTTCTGTTTTACAAATTTCTTTTTCCTTCACACTCTTCATAGAACTATCGCACCCTGCCATTAACCCCATTGCGATGATAACCCCTACTAACTTGCCATACAGTCTCTTCATACACTCCTCCATTATTCCATTCTACAAAAATATCATAATCATTTTTTAACGAATATGCGATAATTAATTATACAAATTGTAAGGAGGTTTCTCATGATTCGAGCAGTCTTATTCGACTTAGATGGAACACTTTTAGATCGGTGCCAATCTCTAGAACAATTTATTTATGATCAATATAATCGCTTTGCCTCTCACTTAATGAGCATAGAAAAATTAGAGTATTGTTCTCGGTTTCTTGAACTCGATAATAATGGCTATACGTGGAAAGATAAAGTATATGCTACTCTCCTTTGCGAATACAATATTACCACTTTAACGCCAGAGCAACTGCTGCACGACTACATTACAAATTTTCAACATCATTGTATCCCTTTCCAAAACATGCATGAATTACTTCAACGTTTAACAGAACAAAATATTAAAATTGGCATTATTACAAACGGCTTTACTGTCTTTCAAATGAACAATCTCCGCGCACTAAACATACATACGTATACAAATACAATTCTCGTTTCCGAAGCGGAAGGAATTAAAAAACCACATCCTGAAATTTTCGAACGAGCTTTGCAAAAGCTAGACGTTAAAGCCGCAGAGTGTCTTTATGTTGGAGATCATCCAGAAAACGATGTGCTTGGTTCTGAACGAGTAGGGATTCTTGGTGTGTGGAAGAGAGATTCATTTTGGGGTGACTTTGAGCATTCACGTGTAGTGGATGATTTATTGGAGATACTTTCGTTTTTAGAGGTAGAGATGAAAACAAAATAATAGTAAATAAATTATATCAGCGATTTTCACAATATATCCACTTACCGACAATAACAAGAGGAGGTCGCTACTCTAGCGCCTCCTCTTCCTTTATGATTCATATACTGTAAACTGCGGTTTACTCGGATGATCCTTAACTAGCGCATCATCTGGAAACTTTAAAACTTTTTGATATAAGGCAATGTCACCGATACAACTCGCTGTTAGTAAAATTCCTAAAAATGAGATTGATTGCACATTCGTAGCTAATCCAATTACAATTGGCAAAATACCAGTCGGTAAAAACGGCAGCATTAACACTTTCTTCATTTGCTTTACTGTAATCACCTGTTTAGAATGAGCATATGCAACACCTAATTTCCAATTGACGCCCCATTTTAGTTCACTCCACGGAACACCTCCGATATAGCGAAACCCTATTAAATGTATCGCTTCATGAATACAAATGAGAACAATCATTCCAATAATCAAAAGAAACATAACGGGCAATGTAAATTCAAATTGAACCCCGCCTGAAAGAAATATATGCAAATAACCAATTCCAAACGCCAAAGCGAATATTATAAGAAATGCATAGATATTTAATTTAACCATCGAAACAGTAACAGTTGTTTCTTTTCTGTTATCCATCTTCCCCCTCCCAAAATGTAAATATATCTTTACTTTACTTCGTAAAACAGCCGATTTCTTCTATATGTTTCATCGTACGCGCCAATACATCGTCGCGCATTATAAAGCTAAATTTTCTATCCGTTTTAATGTTATCAGGAATGTCTGTTAATAAAACAGACCCTTTCGTTTCTTCGTAATGCGTATGTTCTTCTACCGCACTAATTGTTGCAAAATAAATGTTTTTAATGATTATTTTGTCTTTTCCAGATACTTTATATTGTCCTAAGTAAGTTAAATCAGAAACTATGCCGCCGGTTTCTTCATGAACCTCTCGAACTGCCGCTTCTTCCGGTGTTTCCCCTAGTTCTACTTTACCACCTGGAAATTCAAGACCGCGACGTAAATGATGCGTTAATAACCATTGATCCCTGTACCGGCATACAACCCAAACATGCTTTGGCTCAGGAGAAAATGGATAACGTTCAAACGATAATTGTACAGTGTTGTGGTAATAATCTTTAAATTTGTACATGCCATTACTCCCCTATTGATGGTTACAAGTTTTTCCTACCACAAATTGTAGCATATTCTCGCTTTTCTGCATAATATTATCCAATTACAATCCATTGATTATTCCCATTTGCGCGACTAATTCTTTCGTCTCATGATTTCCTAAATCGTAAATCATTTTATATGCTTTTTGTAGTTGTTCATCATATCGGTCATTATTTGAATCGTGATGATACTCAACAAATGGAACGTGAGAACGTACAAATGAACCTAAATCCTCTACATATGCTTGATCGAAGTACTCTCTTAACTCCGTAATTTCCTCATCACTTGCGGAAATTTCAAAATTATACGTATCCGCCGTCTTCACTTGTGAAATTTGACCGTTTCCTATTGATATATAATATGTTTTTTTCTTCTCCATGTAACACCCTTCTTTCATCCTTTTATTTTCTATTGTTTTCATCAATTACAAAATTATGTAAAATAAAGAAAAGGAGGGATTTTATGCTCAAAATATTAATTATCGGTATTATAATCGTCCTAGTCATACTAGTACTCTCCGTCATGACGATTAATAAAGGCTACGCTTATAAACATTCTGTTGATAAGCCAGAAGATAACCCTTATACAAAAAACAGCAAGAAGAATTCATAATACGCTTCATATGCTTCATATACTACTTATTTTAGCCCACATCATATCCAGCATTCGTTTACTGGCAGGTCAACATAACTTTCTACTACTTTCACAATTTCTATTAGGAGTTTTACTGCTTCTTATTACCATTGAGCAAATAAGGAAAAAGGATTCAGGAACTAGATTTATTTGTATTGTTGCAAGTGCTTTTATTTAGATTGTTATCATCATTACCTACATAAACTAGAAGGAGGGCTTTTATGTTAAAAGGCGTTCGAATTACTTTTGCACTTATCACTTTATCTATAGCAACCTATAGTTTTATTAACGGTAACAGAGACATTATGCCTTACATGTTCATTTTCTTAGGGGCTATGGCTTTCACTATAAGTTTAGAGGAAATAAAAAAACAGAAACAATCTAGCAGCATACTTGCTTTCATGGCCGGAGCTGGTGCTTTATTACTTGGCTTCTCAGAAATATTTCGGTAAGTCGTTTATTTAAAAAAGGGGGAAATAATATGCTAAAAACCTTTCGCATATTATCCGCTCTTATCGTCATCGTTCTCGCTCTATCCGTAATATTTACAAACGCACTTGTTACAATGCCTTATATGCTCATCGCCTTATCTGTTATGACCTTCATCATGAGCGCAGAAGAAAAACAGAAACAAAAGAAAGTACATAGTACACTCTCCTTCTTTTCTGGCGTATTCACTTTAATCGTTGCTATTGTTATTATTTTCTCTCGGTAACTTCTCTTTCTACTAAGGAGGGCTAAAATGCATATTAGACAAATACAACTCATCATCGTTTTTATTACTTTAATCTTATGCTTATACAGCACCTTTACAATGAACTTTCAAATCTTTTCACCTATCATTTTGTTCCTCTTTAGTTTATATGGCATTTTAGTAGGAATTGAGACGATTCAAAAACAGCAAAAACAAATTGGAACTATTAGCATCGGCTTAAGTCTTTTTACGATTGTTTTTGTTATTCCATTTATAATGTTCTTTTAAAGGAGGATTATATGTTAAAAAACATTCGAATTATAATCGCCACTATCGCACTTATTCTCGCCCTATTTAGCTTCTTCGCAAACCTCTCTATGCTTTTACCATACGTTTTTATCCTTTTGAGTATTATGTTTATCCTTTTTGGAATTGATGAAATAAAAGAGCGGCAAAAAGCAAAAGCATTTGTTTATTTTCTCGGTTCTGCCTTTATTTTATATGTTGGGATGTCTAGTATACTTTCATAAAAAGAAGAGGCCGCCCCACACATATGTTAGACGGCCTCTTCTTTTTATTTGATTCATACTATTGTCAGTTTTTGTCGGTAAGTCGATATCCAGTGTCGAAACGTTGATATATTAAAAAAATCGTTGATATATTTCAAGTTGCGTTCGATATATTCGAAAAATCGTCGATATAATTTTATTTATCATCGTGTTACAAAAAAAACTGCCCTTTCACAGGCAGTTTTTCTTTATCCAAATACTTTCTCAAGTTCATCTTTATCTTGGCTTAACCAGAAGTTCATTAAGCGTTGTGCTCCTTCTAAATCGTGAAGCTTCGCTTGACCACACTGCGTTTCATTTGCAGCTGGAATTTCTGTAATTTGAACCGCATCTTTTAATGTTAGTTCTAATAAATCAATGATTTCTCGAACCGTTGGTGTTCCGCTTACTACAAGATAATATCCTGTTTGGCAGCCCATTGGTGAAATATCGATAATATCAAAGTGCGGATAACGATCAATATATTTACGTAAATTAAATGCTAATAAATGTTCTAACGTATGAATAACATCTGGTTTCATTGCTTGTTTATTCGGTTGGCAAAAACGAATATCAAATTTATTTACAATACCGTCACTACCTACGTTGTGAACTCCGCAATGTCTTACATAAGGCGCCTTTACAATCGTATGATCTAATTCAAAGCTTTCTACTGATGGCATACAACATCTCTCCCGCTTTTAATTTAATTCCGTTATATCCAATATGATATAACGGAAATCAACATTAGTAAAGTATTATGTACAGTCGTGCTATAATACTTTAAGACTATGCTGAAAAGGAGACCATTATGAAACAGATTTTTATTGGGATTATACGCTTTTATCAAAAATTCATTTCTCCGATGACACCACCAACTTGCCGCTTTTACCCAACTTGCTCTCATTATGGTTTAGAAGCATTTCAAAAACATGGTGCTCTGAAAGGATTTTGGCTTACATGTAAGCGTATATTAAAATGTCACCCTTTCCACCCGGGAGGATTTGATCCTGTCCCAGATAAAAAGGATGACAAAGTAAATTCTTAATTGTCGTAACCATTCACAACTAAATCTAATTTTCCTGTGTCAGGATCTATAACAAGACCGTGAACAGGTACTTCTTCAGGAAGTAATGGATGGTTGCGAAGTATTGATACGCTATGTTCTACACTTTCTTCTACACTAGAGAATCCTTGTAGGAATCTTTCTAAATCGATTCCAGAATAACGAAGTGTATCTAATTTCTCTTCTGTTATACCGCGCTCTTTCATCTTCTCAATTGTACTGCTTGCTTGAATTTTTGCCATACCACAATCGTGGTGACCAACTACACAAACTTCATCAGCACCAAGTTCATATACAGCAACTAAAATACTACGCATAATACTTCCAAACGGATGTGAAATAACAGCGCCTGCTACTTTAATAATTTTCACATCACCGTTACGCATATTCATCGCTTTCGGTAATAATTCAACAAGACGAGTATCCATACAAGAGATAATTACCATCTTTTTGTTTGGAAATTTACCTGTTTCGTACTCTTCGTATTTTTTTTCTTCAACGAATTTTTCATTGTATTGTAAAATCTCTTCTAATGACTTCATAGTAAAGAACCGATACGATAAACTTAACTAAATCTATACAATTCAATCAAATTTACACAAGTTAGTGCTTCATCGTGTTCTCGCAACCCCGAAGGGACGAGGGGTATAACACTCCACACGAGGCAGTATCGTTACCTCCTATTATCAAGCTTTTATTTTACCCATCTTGATAAATTTATCGACGCATTTACATCCCTATCGTGATGGCTATTGCATGGAACACAACGCCACTCACGTATTTTTAAACTCCACTGTCCTTCTGGTTGAACTGAATGGTCGTATTTAACTCCACAACATGAACAAATCTGGCTTGAGGCGAACCATTTATCAGCTTTTACATACTCAATGCCATACTTCTCGCACTTGTATGATAAACATTGAAAGAAGAAGTTTAATTTTTGAAATGAAAATGCTTTCGATAGTTTTTTGTTTTTTAACAGGTTTGAGATAGATAAGTCTTCCACAACAATCCTCATTGGTTTGGTTTTCACCAATTTAGCTGTTGCTTGATGGATATGGTTATTTCGGATATTCGTAATTTTCCTAGATAACCGCAGGTGCTCCGTTTTCGCTTTTTCATATCCGGCAGACTGAATTTTTACACCTTTTTTAAATCTCCTAGACATATCTCTTTGCGCTGACTTTTTCCTTCTCAAAAGTTTTTTAACCTTGGCATCTTTGTTTATATTTCGTTCTTTCGTACCATTAGAAGCTACAAACAGCTCTTTTAAACCAACATCCACACCAATCGACTCATTGGTTAGTTCTTGGGATTCAAAGTTTTCTTGGAACCCTACACTCATCCACCAGTGACGACCATCAAAGGTAACTCTTGGATTGGATGGTTTTTTGTTTCGTGGTAGTTGTTGGCTTGTTTTCACTTCTCCAATAGACTGAATATAAACTACTTTCTTTCCTATAATCAGTCTTTCATAATTGGCATAAAATCCTTGGATTAAATCTTTTTTGGATTTATAAGAAGTGTGAGAACCATTTTTGTACTTTTTGAACGAATGTTTCCTCGCCGTATCAAAATCTTTTGAAGCCTGTTTAGGAACTTGTGCATTAATGTCTTTTAACCACTCATATCTCTTTCGCTTCTTGATCTTTGTAAATCGTTTCTGTAAAGCTAACTGTGAAACAGATTTCCCAAATAGCTTATAGTATCTATCACTCATTCTTTTACAATAGTTATAAGCGAATCTTGCAGCACCAGCATGGTTTCTAAGCACTTTTTCTTGTTCAGGCGTTGGGATTAGTCTAACTTTCTTCGCCAATATCATCAGAAGTCTACTCCTTTACTGTGCGATTATTCAGGCACTCACCTTTCAAATAATGAAAGATTTGTTCTTCTGAATAGTAGCGTGTTCCACCAGCATTCTCCTGAGACTACTCGGATGCAAACCTGTTAATTCTGATACTTGACTAACTCGTAAAAATTTCATTATTATTCTTACCTCATTGAATCTAAAATAGCACATACGTTCGATAGATTCAATGAGGTTTGATAGATTTAATTAAATGTATCTCGTTCAACTAAGGGCGCAATTCCTTAGCCAGTTCTCTTATGAACTTCTCATGTTTTCACATGAGCGCAGACTATATGTTTATCTCTTTAGAGATAGAGGATTTTTCCATCACCATAGGCTTGTGATGTACTCTCGTCAGTTACACGAGATAGTCGTTGAACGTTCATCTTATCCATTTTGACTTAGATGATTCGAGGCGGAAGACCCATTGTTCTAGTGTTTAGGATTTAACCTTGCACCATCTGATTGATTTTTTCTGCTTTCGCAACATTCACGCTCGCTATTTCTAGCCACGTTGTAGTTCAATCAGCTTTAGGGATTGCCCGCAGTTAACCCTCACTACTAGCCAATCACTTGACTAGCAGGGCTTACTGATATATTTAATTAACATTAGTTATAATTGGTTAAATAAATCGTAACAGTTAGTTACCCTCTTTTCTCTCATTTACATTACTTATATAGTGTACCAAAATTTAAAAAACTCAAAAAGGATATTGCTTTATAGTAAAAATAAGATATTTTCAGATAACTGACATAATTCTTTCAAAATATACACACACCTTTGTAACAAGTCCTCCCTATTTAAAACGTATTTTCACTATAAACTGATTGTAGATAATGTAAAAAAGGAGTGAATATTCATTATGTCCGACGTTCTGTTACTGAGTCGTTTTCAATTTGCAATTACTATTTTTTATCACTTTTTATTTGTACCTTTGACAATCGGACTTGTTATTTTAGTGGCATGTATGGAAACTCAATACGCCCGCACATTGAATCCAACATACCGCAAAATGGCAAATTTCTGGGGTAAATTATTTACAATTAACTTCGTAATGGGGATTATAACCGGGATTACGATGGAGTTCCAATTTGGAACAAACTGGTCTGAGTACTCCAAATATATGGGAGATATTTTTGGATCACCTCTCGCAATCGAAGCACTCGTTGCCTTCTTCTTAGAATCTACTTTCATGGGGATATGGTTATTCGGTAAAGACAAAATTTCACCAAAGTTCCGTGCCTTCTGTATGTGGATGGTTGCACTTGGAACAAATATTTCCGCCCTTTGGATTATTACAGCAAACGGTTTTATGCAAAACCCTGTTGGCTACGTCGTACGTAACGGCCGCGCTGAACTAAATGATTTCTGGGCACTTGTGACAAATCCATATGCTTGGAACATGTTCTTCCATACTGTAATTGGTTGTTATATTGTTGGTGCTTTCTTCGTTATGGCAATTAGTGCTTATCATTTATTACGTAAAAATGAAGTGGAGTTCTTCAAAAAATCATTTAAGTTTGGCTTAATGTTAGGTTTATTCGCTGCAACTGTTACACCGTTTATGGGGCATCAGTCTGGTGTATCAGCAGCTAAGTATCAACCAGCAAAAGGTGCTGCGATGGAAGCTGTTTGGGAAACTGGAAAAGGACAAGGCTTTTCGATTGTTCAAATTCCTGATGTAAAAAACGAAAAGAACTTTGAATTCCTTACTATTCCGAAACTAGGAAGTTTCTTCTATACAAACTCATTTGATGGCGAAATTGTTGGTTTAAAAGATATCCCGAAAGATGAACGTCCAAATGTTAACCTCGTGTACTATAGCTTCCGCTTAATGGTTGCACTTGGTATGTTCTTTATGGCATTAACTTGGTACGGTTTCTACTTAAATCGAAAAGGAAAACTAGAAAACTCAAAACGTTATTTAAAAATTACAATATGGTCTGTCTTACTACCATATATCGCAATTAACGCTGGTTGGATTGTTGCCGAAGTAGGTCGTCAACCATGGACAGTTTATAAACTAATGCGTACAGCAGAATCTGTATCACCTATATCTGTTCCACAAATTTGGTTTTCATTAATTAGTTTAATCTTGTTCTACACATTACTTTTAATTGCAGATGTATACTTAATGCTAAAGTTCGCGAAAAAAGGACCAGCAGCATTAGAAGAACCTGCTACTGAGGGAGGTGCAGCTCATGTCTCATGATATGCTTGCAATCATCTGGTTTGGTTTATGGGGCGTGATTTGGACAGTTTACTTCATTCTTGATGGGTATGCACTTGGTAACGGAATGATTTTTCCTTTCGTTGCGAAAGACCGACAAGAACGAAATCAATTACAAGAAGCAATCGGCCCATTCTGGGGTGGTAATGAAGTATGGTTAATTACAGCTGGTGGCGCAACATTTGCTGCCTTCCCAGTCACATATGCAAATATGTTTAGTTATTTATATACACCACTATTTTTAGTATTACTCGCACTGTTTGCTCGTGCTGCTGGACTTGAATTTATGCATAAAGACGATTCACCAATTTGGCAAAAAACTTGTAAATGGGCATTTACAATTGGTAGTTTCCTAATCGCCTTCTTATTCGGTGTTACATTTGCTAACCTTTATTACGGACTACAAATCGGAAAAAATGGCTATGAAGGAAATTTACTCAGCTTACTAAATCATTATGGTATTTTAGGTGGCCTGTTCTTCACTGCTATATTCGTCGTATCTGGCGCCCTTTGGGTTATGATTAAAACGACTGGTGAAGTATCTGATCGCGCTTATAAAATCGCAAGACCATTTTCAATGGCAGCTGCTATCATTTTAGCTATTTTCTATGTAGCAACTGCAAATCGTACAAATTTATTCCAAAACTTCACAGAATATCCGGTACTATTCATTCTTCCGGTACTTGCCATGTTAATGAGTGTACTCGCACTTATTATGGTGTACAAACATAAAATAGGTCTCTCATTCACATTCGTTTGCTTAACAATCGCAATGTTTATGACAACTGGATTTGCAGGTATGTTCCCAAGAATGTTACCATCTCGTATTAACGATGCTTATAGTACAACGCTATATAACGCAGCTGGTAGTCAATTAAACTTAAAAATTATGTTCTTCGTTGCAATGGTTATGGTGCCAATTGTTATTGGATATCAACTTTGGAGCTACAGTATCTTTAAAAATAAAATTCATAAAGACTCTGCTAAAGGGTATCACTAAAATAAAAAAAGACACTTCGTTTGAAGTGTCTTTTTTGTACGTATGATTTTCGATAAGATGTTATATTTCTAATCTAACAACTATAATAAAGAAGAATCATGAACAGCTCACAGCTAAAGTGTAACACACAACAAACATGTTACTTTATGCAATTTTGCATATAAAAATTATAACGTGGATTGAATGACTTGATCATACACATCGCTATCCATTACATCTGCTGTACTAATACCACTAAATGTTTGTACCTTTATTCCTGTATTCGATGATCCTGATCCATTATAAGCTTTCGTTTTTTCAATCGGCTGCACGTTATATTTATCTCCTAAATTAATCGTTCCGTTACAGTTTTCAATAATAACGCCTTCCACAACTGACGGCATTTTGTCACCTACTTTCATTTCCTTACTTTTATCTTATGAAAAGCGCCTAAAAAAATAGCATGTTTCCATAAGAAAAAGCAATTCCATCGCCATCACGATCTAAATGCTTACCATAGTACGGACTATCTCTTGTAATATCATAAAATCCAGCATCGTTTGCTTCTTTACAATTAGCAAAGCGCTTTGGCTCTTGATTTGCTCCTGGTCTTTCCTCATATGATAATCTCGCATTATACAAGAACTGTACATATTGTTCACGAGTCACATTCATCTTAGGTGAAAACATATTATCGCCTGTTCCCGCGGAAATTTTATTAGATTGCACAGCGCTAATCGCTTTATTCGACCATGATTTTCTATCTACATCTACAAATGTATGCTCTGATTTTGCCACTAATTTATATGCATTTGTTAATACTTGAGCCATTTCTTCACGAGTCAAAGAAGCTTTTGGTCTAAAGTTTCCTTTTTCATCCCCTGCAAAAATCCCCATTTCTATTAATGCTAAAATTTCCTTTTTAAAATTTGTTGAATGATCATTAATATCATTATACGGATTATTGTAATTCTCTTTCGATTCCGGCTTTAGCTGAAGATACATAAGTCTAGCAACTTGCTCACGAGTCGCATCATCACCAAACCCAAAAATTCCATTTCCGTACCCACTAACAATATTTTTACTTGTTAAATCTAAAATTGCTTTATAAGACCAATGATTGTTAGGAACATCTTTAAAATCTGCGCTTGCTTGCGCTGTTCCAATTGAAGTAAATGCTGTAGTTGCAACAATTGCACCTGTTAAAATTAATTTTTTAAATCCCATACTTAAGTCTCCTTCTCTTTACTATAATAACCTTATAACAATATAATAAATTAATTAAATATATTTTTGTCACATTATGTCGAACACAAAAAAGAATCCAATTGGATTCTTTTTTGCTAAGCATGAATGGCAAGTCTGGAGACAGTTGACTTCTTCAAAAATTTATTAGGGGTAATATTTTGAAAAAGAAAGCCTTTCATATGTAGGTTAACATCACTGGAATATATAGTAAATTGATAATCTTTATACGGAAGATTGCTAATGTTTAGTATAGATATTTTCCACTATGCAAACAGTAAAAACGATCTATACTAAACAACAAAAAGGCGCCTTCAGAGAAGACACCTTCATAAACAAACACTATAAAACAGAATTATTTATTGTTATACGATTGTTAGATACAAAAAGTAGAGGGAAATGTTTGTATTAAATTCTGCTTTATATAGTCTGCCTACCACTTATATTTTAATCCTCTTCATTTAAAAATAAATATAATATGCATAATTACATACCAAAAAGAAAAGACACTCCATAGAATGCCTCTTCAACCATTTTACCTTTAATATATCGCTTTGAATATATTGTAACATATGTATCCATGCATTTTATTGAGAAAATTCAAAATCCTTTTTCTTTCATTTTCACTTATAAAATCATGTAATATAAAAGGTATGTCAAATTCTTATACAAGTCGAGGTGTACTATATTTATGCTGTATTTCGGAATTATTCCTCTTATATTGTTTATTATTTTTCTTATCTCCTATTTAAAAGATCCACGAAAAATAATAAACGGCTTTTTATTTAATACCTTTATCTGTTTTTTCCTTCTTTTTTGTGTAATTATATCTGTGAATTCAAATAGTGATGTCTTACGCTATATTATAATTTTACCTATTTTAGCACTTCTCATTATGCTTCCTTTCGGTATTATTGCCTTAATGTTTGGGTTATTTCTTAATGCTAGAATTTTAATGAAGCGAGAAGGACGACGTTTCACTAACTGTTTAACACTCCTTGCTGCTTTAGGGATATTATTCTTTATGTTACTTCCTATCATAAATCCAGCAAGTTTGGTCTCATCACATTTAGAGCCTATTTTTGCAGGTATTTCCCTTATAACCGTATATTTCTTTATACACTTATCTAACTTTTTAAGTGCTTATTTTCTATACCAATTCAACAGACCAAGACGTAATCAAGATTTCATCATCGTTCTTGGTAGTGGCTTAATTAATGATAAAGTACCACCTTTACTTGCAAGTCGTATTAATAAAGCAATCGACTTTTACTGGAAACAGGCCGCTGTGAATACACCACCAACAATTATATTCTCTGGTGGACAGGGTCCAGATGAAGGTCTTCCTGAAGCAGAAGCGATGCAAAAGTATGCTGTTGAAAAAGGTATTCCGCTTGAACATACAGTGCAAGAAAATCGCTCTGTAAACACATATCAAAATATGTTGTTCTCTAAAGAAATTATGGATTCTTTAAAACCTGAAGGTAAGTATAGAAGTATTTTTACAACAAATAATTTCCACCTTTTCCGTGCTGGCATATACGCAAGGCAAGCCGGTCTTAATAGCCAAGGAATCGGATCAAAAACTGCATTTTATTACTGGCCTAATGCAATGATTCGTGAGTATGTCGCAATTGTTGTGATGGGGCGTAAACGTCATATGAAAGTTTGCGGAGCTATTTTAGGATTCTCTTTATTTGTATCAGTACTTAGTTTTATATTCTCTTAATAGCTAAAAAACCTGACCTTCTTTCATAAAAGAAGGTCAGGTTTTTTTATAGTTAAACAATTAACATAAATGCATACAAGACATTAATAACTCCAGAAACGATCCCAATAATAGCAAACACTTTACTTGTACCTGTTACTTTTTTATTTAATCCTAAGATAGAAAAGACAATAGCTATCGTACCAATAAGCCCCCATAAGTTAATAAACCAAGATATCAGTCCTGTTATGAAGCCAACTAATGAAAAAACCTCTATATCATTATTTAGATTGCTGGCTACTACTTTTTCATAATTAAGACTCTCTCCACACTGTCCACAAAACTTATTCTCCTCGTTAGTTTCATTCCCACATTTCGTACAGTATCTCACAGAATCCCCTCCCTAATATGAACGCCCTAACTGTACATATTTATACTGTTCATTCTACTTTTTTATATCAGAATTATGCCCACTCACTAATCATCTACAGGTGTATTTAAAATAATAATATGGTGATAATATTCCCTGCATACATCCATTAAAGGAGAAATTTTTCAAATTAAATGTTAAAATGAAATTTAGGTGTGAATTACGTAACAAATAAGAAACTAGTTTGAAACGAGGAAATTACATGGAGAAAATTATCAAAAACAAGCCCAATAAGCTAAAAATCGCTTCAAAAGCTTTGATGATTATTATTGGGGCATTTATCACAGCATACGGATTAGAAGCGGTATTAATTCCAAATAACGTATCAGACGGTGGTGTGACTGGTTTAAGTATCGTTAGTTCAAGATTATTTGGATTACCATTAGGAGCTCTAATCGCAGTTATTAACATTCCTTTCGTTTGGTTAGGATATAAACAAATAGGTAAAAGCTTTGCAATTTATTCTATTATCGGGATTGCTTCATTAGCAATAGGTACCGTTGTTATGCACGGAATACCTACTATTATTGAAGGCGATACACTACTCGTTACAGTTGTTGGTGGTATTATTATCGGTTTCGGTATGGGACTAGCATTACGTAACGGCGGCGCATTAGATGGAATCGATATGCTAGCTGTATTACTTTCTCGTAAGTTACCTTTTGGAACAAGTGACCTTATTTTATTCTTAAACATGTTCGTATTTATTTTCGTATCAACAGTATTCGGTCTTCAAGGAGCTATCCTTTCGGCAATTGCTTACTTTATCGCTTCGAAAGTCATTCATATCGTTGAAGTTGGTTTAAGTGGTTCGAAAACATTTAAAATCATCACGAAAGAACCTGAATTAATGGTAGAAACAATTCGTGATCGTTTAGGCCGAAGCGCAACGTATAACGAAGTATACGGTGGTTATTCAAGAGAAAAATTTAAAGAAATTTCTTGTGTAATTAACCGTTTAGAAGAAAGTAAAATGAAAGACTTGATTAATGAAATCGATCCAAATGCCTTTATTACTGTTTATGACGTAGCAGAAGTAAAAGGCGGTAACTTTAAGAAACGCGATATTCATTAATCATTATGAATAAAGAGGGTGTGCCAACAATTTGGCACACCCTCTTTTTATTATACTACCGTTGTCAGTTTTTGTCGGTAAGTCGATATATTTCAATAATCGCTGATATGTTTGGAGTTACGATCGATATACCCCGATAATCGCGGATATATTTGGAGTTGCGGTCGATATATTCTAATAATCGCGGATATATTTTTACTCTCCCCATCTTCTTCCTCTCTTAATCCATGCTACGTATTTTTGAAAGGCGGGCACTTCTTGTTGAAAACGAAGCGGAACATATAGAAAAAGAGTACATGTACATAGTATCCATAGAATACCTACTACAAAGTGGAATTTCATCGTTGTGCTAATAAACAAACTGAGAAATAAGACGAGGAACATAATTACACTAAATCTTTTATACATAGTCATACTAATCCCTCCTTATACATTAATTGTACCAGCTACAAGGAATTAATTTCCACAATAAAAAGACCGAAAAGCAACTTCCACTTTTCGGTCTCTATAACTATCTTCTCTTCGTAATTTTTCCTGAACCACCGACCCTCGTTTTCGGAGGAGATGTATTCCTTGGCGGCGTTTTAATAGAAGATTTCGGCTTCACATCTGATCCGCTCGAGCCACCTGGTGTTTTTGTAATTTTTCCTTTGCTTCCAGTAGAAGGCGGAGGCGTACTACTTCCTTTTTTCGTAATACTTCCTGTATCTCCTACGGAAGGTTTCGAATCTACATTATCGCCTCGCTTAATGATAGATCCTTTCCCTTCCTTCGTAATTGGAGGCGGGGTTTTCTTTTCTTCTTTCGTAGGCGGTCTTTCTGGAATAACCGGTTTATGATTTTGTCTGTCATTATATCCGCGATAATCACCGTATGATGATTTTCGTGAACCGAATATATCGTTTAATATACTTCCCATAATATATCCTTGCAGGAAGGATGGTTGGTAATTTTGACGGACAAATTCTTTATTACTTATTTCAATTAACGTATCAGAAGGTTTCTCTTTATCCTTTTGCAGGTTATAAATCTTATCAGAATAAACGAGGAACATTTGATTTTCGTCTTCTTTAGATGCTTGCTTCGGTTCTCTTTCATTAATGAGTTCCTTTGCGACTTCAGGAACTGACCGATTGGCGGCCCTATACACGTAAGATTCTTGTTTACCTTCCTTTGCGACAGATTCAAGTGGATAACGGTCTTGAATCGACTTTGTCTGCCCGCCCTGACAACCTGATAAGGCATATCCAGCAACAACAAGTAATAGAACGATAGCAAATATAGGGATCACGAACGATTTAATCATGGTAAACAATCGGTTTGACATGATTACGCCCCCTTACGTTGCTCTTATAATTTGTACATCAGCAGGAATAATTGCTTCTCCCTCATACATCATTGTGCGACCATTTTGCCATTCAATACGCAATAATTTTCGGTTATCTGATTGGAATTCCCATACATGCTGTTCCTCTGAAGCAGAGAATGGTGTTTTCCCCATCACAACAACACGTCCGTTATATTGCTCTTCCATATGGTACTCTGTATCATCCATTTCAATTGTCGTCGGAATTTCATCAATCGAATCTAAGCGACCATCAATGGGGGTATATAATTTGTAATACGTATTTTCACGGTCTTCAATTTTTAAATAACGAATATCTTTCCCGTCTTGCAGTGTTAAAACAATTTCTTTACGAGAATGCATACTCGTTTTCCCAGTTAATTCGTACATGACTAATGAAACTTCAATCATATCGCCAGGAGCTAACGTTAACAAACTTTTCTCTGGTTTCGGCGGCTCTGGGCTCTTCATTATATTTTTAATTCGTTTAAATAAACTCATGATTTACCCCTCCTTCTCTCTTTATAAACAAGCACCTAAAATAAGTGCACCAACGATATGTAATGATCCGGCCAACATCGCGTGTGCAACACTGCCTTCTTTCGTACCTTCTTCTAAATCTAAACCAGCCATTTTCTTTAACACAAATTCGATAAACATTTCTACCACTAATAAAATAACGAAAGAAACTGCTGATGCAAGTAGTGCTTGCCATAAGTCGTTTGCTTTCGTTATAGATTGAGATAAAATGTACCCTTGCGCGAATAATTTCATAACGAAACGCGTTGTTACAGCTGTATTCCCATTCTTTATTTCTTTTAAATCATTGTATTTAGTAAAAATTGAATCAACCCACATAATTGCAAATAAAAGTACTGCACTTGCTCCAGTCCATACAAGCATGGCTAACACATTTGTCCATGTCATTGCAAAACCTCCTCTAAAAAGTAATAGAAAACCGACATGAATTTGTTTAGACATGTCGGTTCATTTGTCTCTATTCTATATTATTTCTCATACTGCTTCATAATACGAGCTAATTCATCGTCAACAGCAGAATTTTTGTTTAAGCTTGCGAATTCATCATCTAATGATTTTTCTTTTTTGTACACTTCACCGCTTGCTTCTGCTTCAGCCTCTAATTGAAGAGCTTTCTCTTCCATACGGCTTAAACCAGCTTTCGCTGAATTCGAATCAAATCCAGACATTGCCTGATTAATATTCTTTTGTGCTTTCGCCGCATTTACACGTGCTACAAGTGTTTCACGTTTATTTTTCAGCTCTGTTAATTGCTTACGCATTTCTTCTAACTTCAGGCGAAGATTATCAGCAGCAGCTTTGTTTTGCTCATAGCTTGCTTTATATTCATTCATCTTTTGCTCTGCATTTTGTTTTTCTTCAAGAGCACGACGCGCAAGGTCAAGATTGCTTGCTTGAACAGCCATATGAGCTTGCTCTTCACGTTTTTTCACAAGTGCTTCTTGCTCTTCAAATAATATTTTGAATTTCTTCTCAAGTGCAATTTGAGCTGCTACACTTTTCTCAGCTTCTTGTACATCCGCTTGCATATCGCGTAAATATTGATCCGTCATCTTAACTGGATCTTCCGCTTTTTCAATTATTGAATACACATTCGACATTGTTAAATCTCTTAATCGCTTAAATACAGACATCCAAATTCCTCCTATGATATACCTCATATTTCAAATTCACTACTTGGAAAACTGAAAAATCTCCCTTTACAGTAAAGAATATTCATTTTTACAGCCTATGTGTTTATTATAACAAAACTAATATGTCCTTACATGTTATTTCCAAAATACAGCCAATATAATATGACATTCCAGATAAAACATTGTATTCCTAATATATTCTCATTAACCCTCTTCAAAATTGACTTATTTTTATGCAATTTCACTAAATTACACTATTGTAATGTTACTGTAAGCTAACTCGATAGTTACGTTTCCATATTTCTTATACACTAATACCAGAAGCGACAAACAAGCTTCTCATCATTTCAGAACTAATACAAAAAATGTATTTACTATAAAACATATAAAAGGAGAAATCATCATGAAAAAATTAGTAGGAATCGGATTAGCAGCAGCAATTTCATTCGGAGCATTATCAGGTTGTTCTTTATTAGGAGAGAAAGCAAACGGTTTTGTACTGTATGGAACAGAAGATCAAGTAACACAAATTGCAGATAAAAATAAAAAAGAAGTGAAAGAAAAAGACTTCTATAAAATGAAAATGACAACATTAGAAGGGAAAAAAGTTCTTGTCATGGATAAAAAAACTGGTGAAGAACTAGTAAAGAAAGAGTTACTTAGCAAAGTGGATGAAAAAGACGACACGAAACCACTTGATAAATTACCAGCTGTAACAGCTGAGCAAGGTGTATTATTTGCTAAAGAAAAAGTAGAAAATGCTACACTTGATGGGGCAAAATTAAAATACGAAGGCAATACAATTATCGGAAGTGGCCGTGCATATGCCGACATGTTCGCGATTGTTGATGATGCAACTTACGTAAATGTAAAAGGCGATGAAAAATCTGTCGGGGTATTAAAATTCGATAAAGACCCAAGTAAAGAATTCCCTGGAAAAAATGGTGTAGAATCATCACAACTTGTAAAAATTAAAAAGTAAAACAAAAAAGCTTTGCGAAATTCGCAAAGCTTTTTTGCTATTTGTGAGCGATTTGCTCCATATCCGGACTACAAGTTTGCGACTGACACGATTTATTTAAAGAACATGCTGCGCATTTTCCCTTTTTACTTCTCTTTACAAAATTAACTAACGTGTATGCTGCATAACCAAAAATGATAGCTCCAATTATAATATTGACCATCATCACAATACATCTCCTTCTAGAATCCGAGTAAGGATCCAACTTGGTATATAATGAGCGTTAATACATAAGCAACTACGAGTGGATACACGACTGAGAAAATCGTCCACTTCGCTGATCCTGTTTCACGTTTAATAACAGCTACTGTCGCTAAACACGGAACATATAATAAAATAAAGAACATAAATGCATATGCTGATAATGCAGTATAATGTGCTCCCATTACATTTCCTAACACATCTTCTTTCACCGCATAAATAATTGCCATTGTAGAAACGACAACTTCTTTCGCTAAAAATCCTGTTAAAAGAGATGCCGCAGCTTGCCACGTTCCAAAGCCAAGCGGTGCAAATAGTGGTGCGATAAATCCACCAATCATCGCTAAGTAACTGTCTCCCATATCAACACCAAACCCTGATGGACCTGCATAGTTTAATAACCAAATGACAACAGAACCACCAAAGATGAATGTACCTGCTTTACGAACAAATCCTTTTCCTTTCTCCCATGTGCTCAGCCATAACGTTTTCACTTGTGGCACACGGTAAGGCGGTAGTTCAATAACGAAAATAGATTTTTCCGCTTTTAAAATAGTAAGCGACATAATTTTTGTAACGAGTAATGCAAGAACAATACCTGCAACATATAAAGAAAATACAACAGTTGCCTGACTATGAGGGAAGAATACTCCCGCAAATAATGCATATACAGGTAAACGTGCTGAACAAGACATAAATGGCGTTACAAGAACTGTAAGTAAACGTTCTTTTTCTTGTTCAATCGTTCTCGCTGCCATAATACCTGGAACGTTACATCCAAAACCGATAATCATCGGAATGAACGCTTTTCCGTTTAAACCGAAGAACTCCATAATTCTATCCATAACAACTGCAATTCGCGCCATATATCCTGAGTCTTCTAATAATGAAATGAAAAAGAATAGTGCAAAGATTTGTGGAACGAATACTAATACCGCACCAACACCGGCAATAATACCTTCTGTAACGAGTGCTTGAATAAAATCAGAAGCTCCAACACTTGTGAGCCCAGCCGTTACCCAATCCGTAAGCTGTCCACCAAAAAACTCATCTAACATATCGGATAAAGGTGTACCAATCCACGTAAACGTAACCTGAAAAATAAAAAACATAACTGCTAAAAAGATTGGAAGTCCTAAAATTTTATGTGTAATTAATCTATCAATTTTTTCCGAAAAAGGAATTTTTCCTTCTTTCTCATGCTGCATAACATTTGTTTTTAACTTTTCAATATACGCTTCACGAGTTTTGTAAATATGCTCTTCCAACGTACACTCAAGTTTTCCTTCTAAGCGAGATCGAATGGCTACAAGTTCCTTATAAATTGGTAATGCTTTCATTTCTTTTTCTACTACTTCGTTATTACTTAAAAATTGAAGAGCTAACCATCTCGGATGCTTATAATTCACTGTCTCTAAAAGAGAAATTACCTCTCCAATTCCTTCATCCATTTGTAAACCATATGAAATAATGAATGGCTTTTTCTCACTTTTGTCATTTTCTTTAAGAGTAGCAAGTAGTTCTTCACAGCCTTTTCCACTTCTTGCAACGACAGGAACGACTGTTACACCTAATAGCTCTGATAATCGTTTTACATCAATTACAATGCCTCGTTGCTTTGCCACATCGACCATATTTAAACCAATTGAAACTGGCTTACCAAATTCAAGTAACTGCAACGTTAAATGCATATTTCGTTCAAATTGCGAAGAATCCACAATATTTAACATATGATGAAATTCGTCTGTTAGTAGAAAATTCGTAACGACACCTTCATCACGCGAAACTGGATTTAAATCATAAACACCTGGTAAATCAATTAATGTTCCTTGCTTATCTTTTAATTTACCAACCTTCTTTTCTACTGTTACACCGCTCCAGTTTCCTACATATTCATAAGAACCAGTAAGTGCATTAAATAATGATGTCTTCCCTGTATTCGGATTCCCTAGCAAAGCTACCTTATTCACGCTAATTCCACCTTTATCATTTTCGCGTCACAATGACGAATACTAATTAACTGTCCACGACACTCCAATGTACAAGGACCTTTAAACATCGCTTTCTGTTTTAGGCGAAGTTCGCTTCCTTCCGCTAGACCGAAAGCAGCTAGTCTACGCTTTAATAGCTGATCTAAAGACTGAATACTTTTTACTAACACTTTCTCTCCAATTTTAATATCTACTAAGCTCATAACCTTCCCCCTCAGAAGAGAATGATAATTATTTTCAAAAAAATTATACCACACCCAATTTCTCTTGTACTATACCCTTTTGCTTTATATTTATTAACATTTCGCTACAATTCTATTTCAATTATTGTCATACTGTATTCATTTGCCATTCTCATCCATTTCGCTTACAATAAACAGTAGCAAATAAAGAATCTCGTTATCACTGGGGGAGCCATGCCGCTGAGAGGGAACACTTCGTTCCGACCCTTCGAACCTGTTAGTTAATGCTAACGCAGGGATTGTGCAAACGTCCGAAATACATACCTCATTTTTATTTACGTATTTCGTATCCTCCTATGATATCTATTCTTTTTTGTACAACTTGGATTTAGGGGGAGACAACATGCGTAACACCAATTTACAAGCGATGATCGAATCTGCTATTCTTGCAGCCTTCGCTCTGGTCATCGACATTTTACCATTATCAATTAAACTTCCAACAGGCGGTTCCATCTCATTTGCTATGATTCCTATTTTTATTATTGCTTACCGCTGGGGCTTTAAATCAGCTTTCTTAGGTGGTTTAGTTTGGGGACTATTACAAATTGTCGTAGGAGATGCTTACATTTTAACACCTGTTCAAGCATTCATTGAGTACTTCATTGCCTTTGCTTTTATCGGATTTGCTGGCTTATTCTATCGTCCAATTCAAAAAGCACTTTTAACGTCTAATGAAAATAACTTAGAACAATCAAATTTAGGTAGCCGTAAAGATGAACCTTCATCAAAACAAAACAAAGGTAAGAAAGTCCTTGCTTATATTATCCTTGCTACATTTATCGGTAGCTTTGCTCGCTATTTCTGCCACTTTATTGCCGGCATTATTTTCTGGGGACAATATGCACCGAAAGGTCAATCAGCTGTGTTATATTCATTAATCGTAAACGGCAGTACAATGCTCGGTTCTTTTATTTTATGTACCGTTTTACTTATCTTTTTATTTATCACTTCACCACGTTTATTCAAAAGCATCAATGCTTATCAAATAAATTCAAACAAAAAGAGCGCTTAATGAGCGCTCTTTTTTTCATATCGTAATATCAATTAAAAATACAATAAATGCACAAAAGAAAATAAATACCATTATACTTAGCCACTTGCTATGCACGGTTCATCGACTCCTTACATAACCTCATTTTCTAACCAGATTATATCCCTTAAAAATAAAGATTAGGTAAAGATAATATGAAAATAACTTAAAAAAAGCGTAGATTATATTGTCTACACCTTTTTCGGTAAATAGAAGTAAAATAATACACCATCTTCTGTATTTTCTGCCCCATATTCAGCATCGTGCAGTTCTAAAATATTTTTAGAAATAGCTAGACCAAGCCCCGTCCCACCTTGTGAACGATGACGTGCTGCATCCACGCGATAAAAACGGTCCCAAATTTTATCTAATTGCTCTTCTTCAATGTGAGTACCTTTATTTTCAATACACACTTTTATACGATCCTTCTCATCTATTGTAGAAATAATAATATCCTCTGTATTCGGTGTATAACGTATGGCATTCGTAATGAAGTTCACGATTACTTGTTCAATCCGATTTTGATTTGCGACTACTTCAAATGAACATATATTTTTATGCACATGAAGTTCTTTTTTCTCTATGTCCACAGAAAGGTGTTCACATATATCTTCAATTACTGTATCAATATAAAATACATCCTTTTTCATTTTATATGTACCTGACTCAAATTTAGCTAACTCCAGCATATCCAAAATTAAAGTATCCATTTTATCTACTTCTCGTTCCATTGCCTGAAAGTAGTATTCTTTTTTATGCTCAGCTACTCCATCTTTTAAAATAGAAATACAGCTTTTCATAATACTCAGCGGTGTTTTTAATTCATGCGAAACACCAGAAATAAATTCTTTCCGCGTATTTTCTAACTTTCTTTCCTTTTCAATATCTTGTTCTAGCTGTCCAATATGCGAATGGAGCTTATTAGATAATGCATTAATATTTTTCGATAAATCACCAATTTCATCTTTTGAAGTAATCGGTATTTTTTCTGTGAAATCTAAATGCGCTATTTTCTTCGTTGTATCATTTATTTTTAATAGCGGTTTTGCAATTTGTTTTGAATAATAGAACGAAGCTAGAAAAATGAGAACGACTACAAATGCAATGATATATATGTAATAATCTTGTACCATTTGTACAGCTTCATCTACAGGCTGTAAAGAAGCCATCGCATAAATATATGTTATCGATCCGTCTTTTTCCTTCATTGGTTTGATTAATAATTTATATTTAATATCGTTTTTTTCATAATCCATTGTCTTTGTTGAATACTCTATTTGATTACTTTCTTTTAGTAATACATCCGTTTGAAACTCTTTTATGCTATCTAAGAATAGACTATTTTTATAAATTGGATTTACAAGACCTTTTACATCTGGAAACTGTACTTTTGTAACAAACCCACCTATGTAAACATCTGGTTCTTGGGCAGCTTGCTCCTGAACAGCCGGCTTCTTTTCCTTACCTACTTGTTCCTCAGCTGCTTTCTTTTTCTCCTCATCTAATTTACTCATTTTCTCCTTAAATGCTTTTTCTAACGGTTTATTAGATCCGCTTAAATTCTGCTTAGATAACGAGAAAGAGAATGGAATAAAACTATCTTCTTTTTTCACTCCAGAAAAAGAAATTCCTTGGCCTAGAAACTGATCTGATGATTTATTATCAATCTCTTCTATATTGACGAGATTGTATAAGGGAATTTTGAATATTTGATGTCCAAAACTCTTCTGTTGCCTACGATCTATCGTTACCTCAAAATAAAAATCATCTGCATGCTTTAAATTCCCGTTCTGATCTAATGTCGTAATCCACGTATTATTTTCTCTTAAAAAGTCTTGCTCCAGCTTCTGAATTCCTTCTGCACTTCCTGCATAGTTCAAATAATTCTTCTCAAAGGAATTTAAATTCACTTTAATATCTTCCACTTTTCGATTCGCGTAATATTGTTTAAAAAATATCGTTTGCCCAATAAATATCGTCACTAAAATTAACATACATAATGCTGTTGTGAGGGCAAATAATTTTAGTACAATCCCTTTTCTCATACATTCCCCTCAAATTTATAACCTGTTCGTACTACAGTTGTAATGCACTTTGCTTTCTCTCCTAATTTATTTCGCAAGTTACGAATATGACTATTCACTGTGCGATCATCTCCAGCAAACTCATATCCCCAAATTCTTGAAATTAATTGCTCTCTTGTTAGGACAATTCCTTGATTTTTCATGAAATACACTAATATTTCAAACTCTGTATGTGTTAATGTAATATTTGCTCCATCAACAGTAACAGTACGTGACGGAAAATGGACATGAATGCCATGAATTGCTAACGTATCATCTTCATTCTCTAAAGGTTTCTTTGTTACTTTTCTACTTTCTAACAGCCTTTTCGCTCTTGCTAATAAAATTGGTGGGCTATACGGCTTCGTCACATAGTCATCCGCCCCAAGTTCAAATCCAAGTAACGTATCATCTTCATCTACACGTGCCGTCAGCATAATAATAGGAACCTCGGATGTTTTACGAATCCTTCGGCAAACAGACCATCCATCAAGTTCTGGCAACATAATATCTAAAATAACTAAATCAACCTCTTCTTCCTCAAATACAACTAAAGCTTCTTTCCCATCTCTTGCTTCAAACACTACGTATTGCTCGCTCAAAAAATAATCTTTTAAAATTTCACGCAAAATATCTTCATCTTCCACAATTAAAATGTTTTTTGACATAACTTATGTATCCCCCTCTCGCTTTCAGAAACTACAACTTCATTTTGAATAACTAGCCTTTAACTTCGCCTCGATAATATATCTATCTGGTGCATCCCCTATATAATCAAATGGATAGCAAGTCGTCAGTGTTAATATCGGTTCTTCTTTTTTTATAATAACAGTACGATCATCCGCATGGGTAATCCATATCTTTTGAATTTCATATGTGTAAGTTTTATTATCATACTCTAAAACAAGAGTGTCTTTTTCTTTTAACTCTCCTAAATCTGTAAATACAGTATCCCGGTGTCCACTCAGTACAGTATGTCCCCCTCCAGATGGCGTTGTCGTTAAATCACTAACGAACATTCCAACTCCTTTCTTCAACGTTGCATCATCCGCTCCCCAGTATATAGAAAACTTCTTCTTTATTTTCGGTATATTTAACATCGCTACCTTTTCTCCTTCTTTATGCTCTGTTTGAGAAGAAGGCACTTGAGAAGTTACAGGTGTTTCATGAGAAAGTTTATTATGTTGTATATTTTTAAGATTCTTTATTTCTTCTGCCGTTAATTGCCCGGCAGAGCTTTTTCCTTTATACCATTCCATAGCGTAATATGATCCCATAAATAGCCCTATAGCCATCAATATGATACCGATATAATTGAGTAACTTCATGTTTCATCCCTCCATGCCAAAAATGGTAGGAATAACCTACCATTTTTAATATATGAAATTATTCCATTCTTTATAGGACAATATTTTATTTACGCCTTAACTTTATTGCGACGATTCAAACCAAATAATGTCCCTATCGCTACAAGACATGCGCTTAGTGCCATCATTGCTACATTATTGGATGCTGTGTTTGGTAATTTTTCACCTTGTACAGCTGGCTTCGCTACTTCTTTTTTTACCGCACCATTTTTTTGTTGTACTTGTGCTGCTTCTTTTTTTGCCATATCATTTTTCAACTGTTCTTGTGCTATTCTTTTTTTCTCTTCTTCACTCTTTTTCTCCGCTTTTATTGCTTCCTCTTTTTTAGCCATATCACTTTTTTCTTGTACTTGTACCGCTTGCTTTTTCTCTATATCATTTTTTTGCTGTTCCTTAATTGCTTCTTCTTTTTTAACTTTATCTTGCTGCAGTTGCGCTGCCTCTTCCTTTGTTAATGTTCCAGTAGAAGCACTCGCTACTGAAGAATATCCTACTGTTAAAAGTGCCATTGCACAAATTGGTAATAGTTTCTTTTTCATTTTATTTCTCTCCTTTTATACGTTTTACATCACTTCGCATCGGATGTATCACTAGAATAAACAAGAGATATAAATATAAGATGCAGATGAAATATATTTCATTTAAAGATTTCATTGTAGAAAAATAAAAAAACATCGCAATATATACGATGTTTTTTCGGGTGTGTGTCTCAATATTTACATGTTACTTTCGCGTGATTTAGAAGTAGAATAGGCCGGAGCGATAACTAATTGTCTCGGCTCAGTTTTCTTTAAGTGATTTTTGACGTTACACTTACGACGTTGAACAACCCATGCTTTAATAGGGTTTGTCAAAATAATCTTTTGCTCTTCGTTAGGGGTCTCTTCTTCAAACCTACAACTCTCGCTCCATTTATTCCATTTCATTGTAAATTTAGAAGAAGAATGATCGTCTTCTCGATCAAACAAGTGCAAAAAATCCATTTCGCCAGCTAGCATTACGGTGTTGCTAGTTGCTAAAAAAGAAAAGGTCGTCCAACGTTTCTCCATGCCCTCCTACTCCTTTTTCACATATAGAGTGCCTAAAACTTAATTTACCTAAAATATGTTTGCCTTTTACCTTACACCTATAGTTTATCCAAAACACTACTATGCAACTATCGATTTGCCTTACAACTACCTTACATTTTTGTAAGAAACAAAAAACCTTCACTCTCTATACGTGAAGGTTTCTCAGTTCTCATCTATATGATCTTTCATATGATCGACTCCAGCTTCTTGCAGCTGTGATATCATACCGTGGGAAATTGCGCCTAATACTAAAGTCATTCCAATTAGTGAAATCCGAATCGCTGGTACATCAATTATGTAAGCTAAACTGCCAAGAACAATTGTTAAAAACAATGCTTTTATAAATGTTGCACTTGTATACTCTTTCTTTCTCATCATAATCACCCTTTTTGGAAGCGTTTTCTTGATATAATCAGTATATCATATCATCTGACTATTTTGTGGGGATTTCTGTAAAAAACTTATATCTTCTTTGACTTTTCCCTTTCTTTCCTTTACAGTCGAAATGTTCACAAGTTTTACACTGTAGGAGGACTCCAATGAATCTTGAAATAAAAGATACTTTAATTTCTGAAGAACAATTACAAGAAAAAGTAAAAGAACTAGCACTTCAAATCGAACGTGACTTTGAAGGAGAAGAAATCGTAGTAATCGCTGTATTAAAAGGATCTTTCGTATTCGCTGCCGATTTAATTCGTCACATTAAAAACGATGTAACAATCGACTTTATTTCTGCATCTAGCTACGGAAATCAAACAGAAACAACTGGAAAAGTAAAACTATTAAAAGATATCGATGTAAACATTACTGGAAAAAACGTAATTGTCGTAGAAGATATTATCGATTCTGGTTTAACACTTCACTTCTTAAAAGATCACTTCTTTATGCATAAACCGAAAGCATTGAAATTCTGTACGTTACTTGATAAACCTGAGCGTCGTAAAGTGGACTTAAAAGCTGAATATGTTGGCTTCCAAATTCCAGACGAATTTATCGTTGGCTACGGTATCGACTGCGCAGAAAAATATCGTAACTTACCATTTATCGCTTCAGTTGTAACGGAATAATATAATAGAATAAACTTCCACCATCAATTACTGGTGGAAGTTTATTTTCTATCACGATTCGTAAAAGACAAAGGGAGAGAATAAAAATGACAAAGACAAAATTTGAAAAAGTGCTCCTCATCGTAAATCCGAAAGCAGGACAAGGCGATTTACATACGAACTTAACGAAAATCGTACCACCTCTTGCAGCAGCCTTTCCTGACTTACATATCCTTCATACGAAAAAGCAAGGTGATGCAACAAAATATTGTCAGGAGTTTGCTAGTAAAGTAGATTTAATTATCGTCTTTGGTGGTGACGGCACTGTATTTGAATGCACAAATGGCTTAGCACCTCTTGAAACTAGACCTACACTTGCAATCATTCCAGGCGGAACTTGCAATGACTTCTCTCGTACGCTAGGCGTTCCGCAAAACATCGCAGAAGCGGCAAAACTCATTACACAAGGACATGTAAAACCAGTTGACGTCGCAAAAGCAAATGACCTACACTTCTTAAACTTCTGGGGCATTGGACTTGTCTCTGAAGTATCAAACAATATCGATGCGGAAGAGAAAGCAAAGCTTGGAAAAATCGGTTACTATTTAAGCACCATTCGAACTGTCAAAAATGCTGAAACATTCCCCGTAAAAATTACGTACGATGGACAAGTATATGAAGACGAAGCCGTCCTTGTTATGGTTGGAAACGGTGAATATCTTGGCGGTATCCCGTCCTTTATTCCAAACGTAAAGTGCGACGACGGAACACTTGATATTTTCGTCGTAAAATCAACAGGTATTCAAGCGTTTAAAGATTATATCGGGAAGAAACTATTTGAAGACTCAAATGAAAATGACATCTTCCACGTAAAAGCGAAATCCATTCATATTGAAACAGAAGAAGAAAAAGAAGTAGATACAGATGGAGAAAGCTCGCTTCATACACCTTGTCATATTGAACTATTACAAGGACACTTTACGATGATTTATAATCCTGCGGTTGTGTAATCAATACTTTATTATACTTTAATAATTACTAAACTTCGCATTTTTGCGAAAAATACAGTATAATTAATAAGTAAAAGGTTGTTAACAAAAAATGTTAACAACCTTTTTATTTTTTCAAAAAAACTTTTCACTTTAGAGGAGCGATCACATGTATTGGAGAAAAAATGATAAGCCTGTAGAAGATCCCGAAGCGATAGCTATATGGGAATGCACGGCAAAAGACTGCCGTGGATGGATGCGTAAAAATTTTTCATTAGAAGAAGAACCAAAATGTCCATTATGCAAAAATGATATGAATAGTAGCGAGCGTTTATTACAAAAGCTCTAACTCCCGCTTTTCTCCACTTTAAATATTAGAATAAAGGATTATCTTTCTCCTTATCTACAAGATGCATTTCCTATATGTGAATAGAAAGAAAATAGATAATAGCGTAAAACATTGAAACAGAAAAGAGATGGTTTTCCCATCTCTTTTCTGTTTCAAATTCCCCTTATCAAACCTTAGTTATGCACACCTCATTTTAGCTAATAAAAAACGAAAGAGAACATAATTTTCACTATGTTCTCTTTCGTTTCCCGGAAAACTTTACCATAAAATAACAAAACCGATTCCCACATTGAGAATCGGTTTTATATCTATAATCCTAACTTCATCTTCGCTCCATCAGGAATTTTATCTAGTGTTACTTGTACTTTATCATATAAGAACTTACCTCTCGTAAGCACATGCCAGTATGAATCTTTTGGTAATTCACCTACTCCGTCAATTGTAACTTCTTTTTCCTTACCATTTTCATCATAAGCTTTCACTTTATACTCACGACCTTTATTTCCACCTGACTCTTTACCATCGTTATCAATTATTGCATAATGGTGCTCTATATCAAGAAATGGATTCATTTGATCTAGCTTAGCGCTCCCATTTAATAAATATGCCGCCCCTGCCACAATAACAAGTAGTGATCCAAAAATAAATCTTTTCATCTATATTCCGCCTTTCATTATGTTTTCTATGAGATGTTTCTAAGTATAGGGCGTATTTCTTAATAAAAACTCGTACGGTTTCTTAACATTTTCTTAAAATAGAAGTGAAATATTAATTAGTAAGCTCAAGAAACAAAAAGAATTCTTCACACTACAATTGACAAAATTACACCTTTAGTGTAATTTTACACTATAAGAAAAAGGAGCTGCATTATGGATAAACAAAAATTTATTGAACTCGTTAATTCAAAATTAAAACTCATCCGTGTTGAAAATGATTTATCACAAGATAAAATGTCAGAAATTATTGGTTTATCAAAGAAAACATTAGTCGAAATCGAAAAAGGAAGACGCACACTAACATGGTCAGGTGCAGTTTGTGTCGTAACACTCTTCGAACAGAGCGATACAGTCCAAATGACATTTGGGGATGATGTGAATGAAATTATAAAAACAATCGCTTTTACACATTACAATACGAACTTCCCGAAGACGTTAGGTGGAAAAGTGTGGTGGCGACAAATAAAAGAATTAAACGGTTATCAAATACAACAAAATATTTTATCTCAACATTATCGAATTTTAGATAAAGAAGACCGCAGAATATGCCATTCATTCGATTTCGATGAAATTGAACAGCGATTTATGGAAATGGCAAAAACATCTCAATAAAATAAAACTTTAATCAGTGGAGATTTTACTGCCCTTTAATACGGGATAAAATAAATTTCGGAGTATAATTCAAATGGAAAAACAGACAAATATCACGGTTTTAAATACGCTAATCATTAGCACGTTAGTATTCAATTTATTTATTTTCACATCGAGAATGAGCTTTTTACCTTGGTATATTGAAGATGGATGGGGATATTTAGGATTAGTATTTACATCCTTTATTTTCTTACTTTGCTTCTTTCAATCTTCGAAGCTTCATAAAGACCGAAAGTTAACTACGCTGCAAAAGTTCATTCCACTTGCTTCTGCCATACTTTCAATCTTCGTTCTTATCACTCCATCAAGTGATTTTATGACTATATTAGCTAATCTAATCAATACAATCATATTAACAATTTATATAACTGTATTTCAGACAAATCCTAATGTAAGGAATGAGAAGCAATTACATTAAAAGGGAGAGTTACTCTACAAAATAACTCTCCCTTTTATACTACTCTCAATCAGTATAAACCTTCATTCTATTTATTTACTTACTCATCACTGTACTTCTTCTTTGCTTATACAAATAAGTACCACTCACAACAACAAAAATAATTCCGCCAAAATACACGCCATACTCTATCGCGATTGCTACAATACTTTCAATATGTTGTCCAAATAAAGAACCGAGTACAAAGTAAACGAGTGTCCAAACAAATCCTGTCGTATAGGAATACAAAGCATACGTCTTAAATGACATGTTATTCATTCCAACTAAATACGGTACGATATGTCTTACAACTGGTATGAAGTAACTTGTGACTAACGCATAATGGCCATACTTCTCTACCATTTGTTGAGATTTCAAAAGATATTTCGCCTTTTTCTTTTTCATTAGCTTATCAAGTACTTTCGTACCAAATATTTTTCCTAATATATAACCTAAAGATAGTCCAGATACAACGCCTAAATATGTTAATAAAAATGCTGGAATGACACTTAATATCCCTAATGAAGAGACAAAACCACCACTCATTACGATCATTTCGTCTGGAATTGGCATACCGATAATACCTAACCATAAACAGAAAAATAGTGCCCAATAACCGTACTGTTCAATATAAGATAATAATTCATGTAATTCCATTAGGCATATGCTCTCCTTAGCTCTTTTTTACAGCTAAAGACGTACGCTGGCGGAAAATTGAGCCACACTTTTTCTAGCGTAATTTCAGGAAAGAAATGCTGGATACATCCTTTTTTCACAAGTGAATATTGAAATGTAATAAATTCACCGTTCTCTTGTATCGCTTCCATTACATTGTTTAAAATGCCCTTTGAAACTTCTTCTGGCAAAGAAGTAAAAGGCAATCCTGATAAGACGTAATCAACGCATTCTATATGGAACTCTTCCATATACTTCTTTATATTTTCAGCTGAACCATGTACAACAATGACGTTTTGCTCATCTTTAAACTTTCTCTTTAACTCTTTGCAAAACACTTCATTAATTTCAATAAGAAGAAATATTGTTTCCTTCTTCTTTCTCTTCATAATTTCTTTCGTAAAGACTCCTGTACCAGGCCCTAACTCTACGATGCATTTCGCTCTATTAAAATCAATTACATCTACCATTTTCCTTGCTAATATTTTTGAACTTGGCGCAATTGCACCAGTATGTTTCGGATGTTTAATAAATTCATGTAAGAATGTTATGAGTTGCATGTAAACCTCTCCCCATTCGTTCAATAGTTTTAACTTGTTTCTAAGTATAACTATCGTTTCTTAACAAAAATTGAGGAGATTTCTTAAGATTTTATGAAGAATGAAAAAACAGCTACCGCTTATATAGCGATAGCTGCTCATTTATTACTTCGCACTCACAATCTTATAATAAGAACGAACTGTTAAGAAGTAATATCCAATATAAATGACGCCGTATACTCCAATACTAATTAGGAGCGGGATCATAATTTCAAATGGTAATATATTTGCTAAACCTTTTAGTGCAAATAGGCTGTGCAGGATTCCGATTACTAACGGAATAGCGAAGATAAAGCTCACTTGTTTTGCGATAGCTTTCTTCATCTCTTGCTTCGTTACACCGACTTTATGAAGGACAACGTAACGATCACGGTCAGCACTTGCTTCTGTAAGCTGCTTGAAGTAAATGATTGAGCCTGTCGCTAATAGGAATACTAATCCTAAAAATAGTCCAATGAACATCATTAAGCCTGTCGTTTCCAGCCCCATTTGGAATCCTGTATAGAAATCGTTAAATGGTTTTAAAATTTCTGATTCACCAGCTGGCATAACGCTTGCTAATTTCGCTGTTAACTCTTTACTATTTCGCTCACCTTTTACATCAATATTTTTTACAATGCGCGTTTCGTTTACTTGTTTCGCTTGCTCATATGTTTGATCCGGAACGATTACAAATAGTTCATTTAAGTTTGTAACACTTCTACTATTTACACCTTTAATCTTTAACTCTTTTGATTCATTTCCGACAGGGAATACAGCTGTATTTCCTGTGTAAAGAGGACCAAAATCAAGATTTTCAATATATAAGCTATCATATACAAAAGCTTCATTCGCACTTAAATTTACAGGTTCTACATCTAAATGTTTCGCAAGTGCATTAAAGTTTGATTGAGAAATAAGCTCGTACTGCTTCGTAACATTATAGTGCGTGTTCAGAACTTGATCCGCTCTTTCACCTTTAAATGTTCCTTTCACAGGAATCATTTCAACTTCTGCTTCATATGTCACTGGATGGTTATTCTTTTCTCCAGCAAGTATTTCATTTACTTTTTTATCTAATGCTTCATCTTTTTTCTCATAAGAATAACTATACGGTGCAGCCACTTTTGATTGTGTAAATGTATTGTAATACATCGTAACTGACGTACCAACCGCCGTTAATGTTACTGCACTTAAAATAGCAATTGTTGCAAGTGATTTCGCATTTCCTTTAATGCGATATAGTAACTGCGATGTCGTTACCATATTCATACCGTTATAAAACGCTGACTTGTTATTTCTTGCACGTTTCAATACAAATACTGTGAAGAACATGAACAATAAATAAGTTCCTGCTACTGTCGCTAATAAAATGTATAATGCAACGACCATAAAGTCTGCATACATAACTGCTTTCATGTACATTAACGCTAAGAAATAACCTGAACCGATTAAGAACACTGAAATTAATGCCATAATGACAGAGCCTTTTGGCATTGCTTCTCCTTCACGTTCTGCGCGGAAAAGTTCAATTAACTTAAAGCGATAAATTAAACGATATCCTTGAAGTGATGTATATAAAATAATCACAAAGAAAATAATTGCTGTATCAATAATGGCAGCCATCGGTACTTCAAAATGAACATTTAAGTTTAATCCCATCATACTTACTAATAACTCAAGGAATAATTTTGAAAGGACGCTACCAACCGCAATCCCGATAATTAAAGACATTAATCCCATTAACATATTTTCATAAAAGAGCATTTTACCGATTTGTCTTTTACGAATACCTAATAAGGAATAGAGTCCAACTTCTTTTTTACGTTTTCGTGTAAAGAAACCGTTTGAATATATAATGAACACTGCTACGAATATAATTAGCATGACACTGGAAACTTGGAACGCTCCACTAATTTTTTTAGAAGCTTCCGCTGCTTTTTCCATTTGTGAATTATATTGCAGTGCTTTAAATGTAAAATAAATAACAATACTAAAAATCATAGATGCAAAATATACAAAGTAGTCTTTAAAGTTCCGCTGTATGTTGCGGAGGGCAATGCTAGATAAGGTCATCAGCCATACCTCCGGAAATAGAAGACATTACGTCAACGACTTGTTGGAAGAACTGTTTGCGCGTTAATTCACCGCGGTGCAATTCTTTATATAACTCACCATCTTTAATGAAAATAACTCGTTTACAGTAACTCGCCGCAAACGCATCATGCGTTACCATTAAAATTGTAGAGTTATCATATTCATTTAACGACTTCATACTTTCAAGTAAATCTGTTGCTGATTTAGAATCAAGCGCTCCAGTTGGCTCATCCCCGAAAATCATACTTGGATTCGTAACAATCGCACGCGATGCTGCGCAGCGCTGCTTCTGTCCACCAGATACTTGATATGGGAACTGACTTAAAATATGATCAATACCGAATTTCTTTGAGATTTCAAGAACGCGGCGATCAATCTCATTTGCTTTCACTTTTGATAACGCAAGAGGTAACGCAATGTTCTCTTTTACCGTTAACGTATCTAATAAGTTATAATCTTGGAAAATGAACCCTAAATGATCGCGGCGGAATAACGCTAACTTATCATCATTCATTTTCACGATATCTTTTCCATCAATTAAAATTTCACCGTTCGTCGCATTATCAATTGTAGAAAGAACGTTTAGTAAAGTCGTCTTACCCGAACCAGAAGGTCCCATAATTCCAACGAACTCACCTTCTTTTACTTGTAAGTTAATACCTTTTAACGCTGCGAATTTATTACCACCCGTGTCATACACTTTTTCAATATTTTTTGCTTCTAACACTGTTTTCATCTCGACATCCCTCATTTCTTCTATTCTCTATTTTCAACTATATACATTCTCTACTCTTGCCACTATCGATGTTTCTTACACAAACATGACAGTTATGTAAGGGCGGTAAGCAAAGAAATCAAAATTTAACCTAATGAATCAAAGTACTTTGTTACTATAACATTGGGATATCATGTCATCCATTCATTCTCCTTACAGGAACATTACAATTTTGTAAGGTGAAAAATGCACCCTACAAAGTTGTGCATGAAATGTCGGATGGGGCTATTTCTTTCCTGCTATTCTACTTACAGAGGAGGTCATTTAATGGATTCACTAAAAAATATGAATGCTGCAATGCAATATATTGAAGACAACTTGACAGATGAAATTAATTTTAAAGAAGTTGCACGGCTAGCACTCTGCTCTGAGTATCACTTTAAAAGAATGTTTTCATTTCTAGCTGGCATATCGCTGTCAGATTATATTCGCTGTAGACGCCTTACTCTCGCTGCCTTTGAACTAAAAAACAGCAATGTAAAAGTCATTGATGTCGCTATAAAATATGGCTACAATTCACCAGATTCATTTGCTCGTGCATTTCAAAACTTGCATGGCATAACACCTTCAGAGGCTCGAAATAGTAGCCATTCTTTGAAAGCTTATTCACCAATGACCTTCCAACTATCCATTCAAGGAGGAAATGAAATGAACTATCGAATTGAAGAAAAAGACTCATTTCGAATTATAGGTATTACAAAACGCGTACCGATTGTATTTAACGGTGTAAATGAAGAAATTGCTTCTATGTGGAAAAGTTTAAATCCAGAGTCCATTCAAACATTAAAGTCCCTTTCAAACATTGAACCTACTGGAATTATTAGTGCTTCTACTAACTTTTCTGAAGGTAGAATGGAGGAAAAGGGAGAACTCGATCACTACATTGGAGTAGCCTCAACGAAAGATTGTCCAGAGCAATTCGCACAACTTGAAGTCGCATCTTCAACGTGGGCCGTATTTGAAGCTGTAGGTCCATTTCCTGAAACATTACAAAATGTATGGGGACGCATTTATTCCGAATGGTTTCCTTCCTCAAACTATGAACTAGCGGAAGGACCAGAAATATTGTGGAATGAACAGAAAGATATATCTTCTCCAAACTTTAAAAGTGAAATTTGGATACCTGTTTTGAAGAAATAAAAAATAAAGCTGCTCTTCCTTAAAAGGAAAAGCAGCTTTTATTTATATTTTTAGTTCTTTTTTATAAGCGACGTAGGAATATCCCATCGTTAGTCTCGCTGTACCAATAATTATAAATTGTCCCCATAACCTTTTTACTTTTCACACTTTTGACCTATACTGTTTATTAGCCTACATTTCAACATAATGAAAAGACTTGAAACACATGATACACTATAGCTACAATTGTTTTTTTAGGAGGAATATACATATGTATAAAATTTTAATCGTTGAAGACGATCCAAATATTTCATCATTACTACAATCTCACATTCAAAAATATGGCTATGAAGCTGTTGTTGCAGAGAATTTCGATGATATTATGGAATCGTTTAATGCAGTGAAACCACATCTTGTTTTACTTGATGTAAACTTACCGAAATTCGATGGATTCTACTGGTGCCGTCAAATTCGTCATGAATCTACTTGTCCAATTATTTTCATTTCAGCGCGTGCTGGCGAGATGGAACAAATTATGGCGATTGAAAGCGGTGCGGATGATTATATTACAAAACCTTTCCACTACGACGTTGTAATGGCAAAAATTAAAGGTCAATTACGCCGTATTTACGGTGATTATGCACCAAATATTTCAGAACGTATCGTTGAAGTGGAGGGTTTAAAACTATTCCCTGAACGCCCAGAAATTCATTTTGGAACTGAGCAAGTTCTTTTAACGAAGAAAGAGGCTATTTTAGCAGAAATGTTATTATCTAAATTCCCTCGTACAGCGAGCCGTGAAGATTTACTAGCTGCCCTATGGGACGACGAAAGCTTCGTTGAAGAAAATACATTAAACGTAAACATTACGCGTCTTCGTAAAAAGTTCAATGAGCTTGGTATTGAAAATGCTATTGAAACAGTACGTGGACTTGGGTATCGTTTTAACACAACTTGGAGTGAATAAGCATGAAGCTATTTTTACGTGATCATTTTGCATTTTTTCTACTATACGTATTAAACTTCGGTATCATCTTCGTTCTTTATGATGCAGTAGATGGATTTCAAAATAATAAATTTTACTTCGTCGTTTTAAGTTTATATTTATTCATTTGTTTCCTCGCTTATCGTTACGTTCGCAATCGTAGAATGTACCATAGATTAAGTGAGCAACCAGAGAAAATGGAAGATGCGTTTATTGAAAGAGCAACTGCTCCGATGCCCCACGGCGTAAATGAACTCGTGCGTACGCAGTATCGTCTCTTCCAAAAAGAACTACAATCGTATGAAGTAAAACAACAAGAACATCAATTATTCATTAACCACTGGGTGCATCAAATGAAGACACCTGTTTCTGTTATGCAGCTTATGGTTCTCGAAATGGAAGATGAACATTTGATTCCGAAATTCAAAAAAGAATTAGAACGATTAAATCAAGGGCTCGATATGGCTTTATATATGGCAAGGCTGAATAACTTCCATGAAGATTTCCATGTTGAGACGATTTCATTAAAAGATGCGGTAACAAAAAATATTAATGGATTAAAAGAACTCTTCATTCGAAACGGGGTCTTCCCTGTTTTAGAAGTTCATTCCGATTTAAAAGTCGCTTCTGATGCGAAATGGCTAAAATTCATTATTTATCAGTTAATGACAAATGCCGTTCGTTACTCTGGTGAGCGTGGAAAGAAAGTTTTCTTATCTGCTTACCGAAACGGAAAAGATATTATTTTAGAAGTTCGCGATGAAGGTGTTGGTATTCCGCAAGAAGATATTCGAAGAGTATTTGAACCGTTTTACACTGGGAAAAATGGTCGCGCATTCGGAGAATCTACTGGTATGGGACTTTATATTGTAAGTAAAATTTGTGATTATTTAGGTCACTCTGTCAAACTAGATTCTGAAGTTGGTAAAGGAACGACGATTAAAATCATCTTCCACAACGCTGCAAATAATCAAGCAGAACATACGGAGAAGGTGACCGAAGCATGATCGTAACATATGCAAGCAAAATGTATGAGAACTCACTCTCATACATTTTTTGCAATAAAACTACTTCTATATCTTCTATCTGGAGGTATAGTCTATGACATTTTGGCAATTTGCATTTAAAAATGTAACGCGCAACTCAAGAGCTTACTTCGCTTATTTCGTAAGCAGTTCGTTTTCAATTGCTGTGTTCTTTTCATTTGCAGTCTACTTATTTCATCCAAAACTACAAAACTTTGGCATAGTCTCTGAAATTTCAGGATTAATGATATTTTCAGAAGTAGTAATTGTATTTTTCTCTTTCTTCTTTTTACTATATTCCATTGGCACCTTTTTAAAAGTTAGAAAAAAACAATTCGGCGTTTTGACCGTTTTAGGAATATCTAGAAAACAATTACATCGTCTTGTTTTTATGGAAAATATGTTAATCGGTATTTTATCTATTTTTTTCGGTATGCAGTTTGGACTTGTCTTCTCGCAATTTTTCTTATTAGTGACAGCAAAAATTACGCACGTACCAGGCATATATTTATACTTGCCTATTAACGCGTTTATTTTAACGACCATCGTTTTCCTTAGTCTTTTTATCATTGTATCAGCATTGACACCAATGCTAATTCGCACAAAAAAAGCGGTACACCTTTTAAAAATAAATGTTGGAAAACAAAAAGAAAGAAAACCATCCGTACTTATTTCTTTATTTGGAGCGATTTGTTTATTTGGAGGCTATGCTTTAGCTGGAAATCCTAAATATTTCGCATCAGTAAGCCCACAAATAGGTATTATATATATGGTTTCAAGTATTTTCGTTATCCCAACGCTTGTGACAATCGGAACATATTTCTTCTTTTCACAAATTAGTTTCTTACTTATTTACATTTTAAAAACGAGAAGAAAATTTTATATGAAACGGATTAATATGCTTTGGATTTCGGATTTAGCAAGCCGTATTCGAGCGAATATTAATATGCTTTTTATTGTAGCAATGCTATCTACTATCGCTTTCACAATGATTACGTTCCTATATGGGTTCGGGAAATTTATTAAACTAGAGGTTAATAGAACTTCTCCTTTCCCAATTTCTTATTTTTCTTATGATGCGAATCCTTTTGTTACGGAGCATTTAAATTGGCTTGAGCAACAATTACAAAAAGAGCATTTCCCTTATGAAAAAATAAAAGCTGATATATATGAAACACCACTAGAAGAAGATAAAGGTATAGCTATTTATAATGACGTATACGCAATTAAGCAAAGTGACTATAACAAACTTGCGGATTCTTTACGAATGAAACAACTATTTATGAATGATAACGAGGCATATGTTTTAACGGGGACGTCTTATATCACTATATTCAACGAATTTGAGCAAAGTTATAAAAGAGATTACATTACACTCTCTAGTACAAATACGAAATTACGAGTAAAAGGCTATGAGCATGTCAATGCAATTCCATCTGGCTTTGCATATCAAACGATAGTTTTGCCTGATATTATCGTGAGTAACTTCCCCAACACGGTAAAGCATATATCGGCGTACAATTACAAAGTGCAAAACTGGGAACAGACGTATAAAATTGCTGATACTTTTATAGAAAAGATCCAAAAAGATCGAAATAAATCCCAGTATGAAGGACCTCTTATTCGATCCTTTGAATCAGCAGGATCGTTATACAGAATAACATCTGGTAGTGCTGCATACTTCCTAATCGGAACATTTTTAGGAGTTATTTTCTTCATCGGGGCCGGTAGCGTTCTTTACTTTAGAATGTATACCGATTTGACGAACGAACAAGAAAAGTATATAACCATTTCTAAAATCGGTGTAACAGATACAGAGATGAAACGATCTGCAACCATTCAGCTTAGTATTTTATTTTTCGTTCCGTACATTATGGCATCCATTCATACAATGTTCGCAACGAAAATGCTACAAGATGTAATTGGTTTATCTTTGTTCAAAGAAGTTTCAGCCGTTCTTATTATTTTTGGATTCGTTGAAATCGTATTTTTCTTCTTCATTCGTTCACTTTATATGCAAAAATTATCACAGTACACGAGTGGACAAATCATTTAAAACAAACTTAATGAAAAGAGTATTTCTTATACTCTTTTCATCTTCATCCTACTAGGAGGCTAGGCAAATGACATTTTGGCAGTTTGCATTTAAAAACGTCTCGCGGAACGCCAGAGCTTATTTCGCCTATTTTGTAAGCAGTGCGTTCTCCATCGCAATTTTTTTCTCATTTGCAGTTTATTTATTTCATCCGAAATTGCATATGACAGACGTTAATTATGCTTTGAGCATATTAATGACAATTTCAGAAGTTGTCATTGTGTTCTTTTCATTTTTCTTTTTACTATATTCAATTGGTACTTTCTTAAAAGTACGAAAAAGACAATTTGGGATTTTAACAGTACTTGGCATCTCTCAAAAACAATTAAAACGACTCATATTTATAGAAAATATGTTAATTGGTATTCTTTCTATATTTTTTGGCATTCAACTGGGACTTGTCTTTTCACAATTCTTTTTATTAGTTACCGCCAAAATTACACATGTACCTGGTTTATATTTATATTGGCCTACAAGCGCCATTATTTTAACTATCATCATCTTTCTCGGGCTCTTTATTCTCGTATCATCTTTTACACCGATGCTCATTCGTACGAGAAAAGCTGTACGCCTTTTAAAAGAAGGAACAAAACAAAAAGAAAGAAAAGCATCTGTGCTCATCTCCCTATTTGGTGCGATATGTTTAATATCTGGATATGCGTTAGCCGCAAATCCATTATATTTTCTGTCGCTAGGTGACATCATTGGGCTTTTATATGCCGTCTCTAGTATATTTGTCATCCCATCGCTTATTGCAGCTGGAACATATTTTTTCTTCTCGCAAATTAGCTTTTTACTCATTCGTATATTAAAAGCGCGAAGAACGTTTTATATGAAACGCATTAATATGCTTTGGGTTTCGGATTTAGCATCACGCATTCGAACGAATATTAATATGCTCTTTATAGTAGCGATGCTATCAACGCTCGCTTTTACAATGATTACATTCCTATATGGTTTTGGGAAGTTTACAAAGTTTAATGAAATAAGAAAAAACCCGTTCCCTTTTACTTATTTATCACATACTGAAAACACGTTAAGTGATGAACATTTAAACTGGTTGGAACAAAAATTTAATGAAGAACAATTTACTTATGAAAAATTTAAAACGGATATATACGAAGTATCTTTAGCTGAAGATAACACGCAGCTCTATCATGTAATGAAACAAAGTGACTATAATGTACTCGCTAATGCATTAAACTTGGATCCACTCATCGTAAAGAATAATGAATCTTATATCCTTATGAAAGAAATAGATGATCATTTCATTGGAACATTTTATGATAAAGAAAAAAAAGATAGTCTTACACTTACTCAAAACTCTTTACATTTGAAAGTGAAGGATTATAAAAGTACTAGTCCGTTCCCAAACGGGTTAGTACCGAAGTTACTCATTATATCTGATGAAAATGTAGAAGCCTTATCAACTATTTCCAAACAAATGAGTGTATATAACTTCAAAGTGCCGAATTGGGAAAAGGCATATAATATCGGTGCTGCATTTATAACAAAAATCAGTAACGACAATGCATCGATTCAAGCAGAGCACCCACCATTCCATGCAAGTGAAGCTAGTGACTCTCTATACAAAACGAAACTAAATGTCGCTTCATTTTTCTTAATCGGAACTTTCCTTGGTGTTATTTTCTTTATTGGTGCTGGTAGTGTTCTTTACTTCCGAATGTATACCGATTTAACAAATGAGCAAGAAAAGTATGTAACGATTACGAAAATTGGTTTAACAGAATCCGAAATGAAGCGATCTGCTACCATTCAACTTGCGATTCTTTTCTTTGTTCCATACATTATGGCGTCGATCCATACAATGTTTGCGACAAAGATGTTACAAGAAGTATTAAATCTCTCGTTCTTCGCGGAAATTACAGTCGTACTTATGATTTTTGGAACAGTTGAAATTCTATTTTTCCTTTTAATTCGTTCCTTTTATATGCAAAAATTATCACAACACATTAAGTTTTAACAGATAGAAAGGTGATTATTATGGAAGAAGTTTTACACATAAAAAACGTCTCAAAAGTGTATGAGGGAAAAGTCCCTCATACCGCTTTAAAAAACATAAATTTACATGTAGATAAAGGAGAATTCGTTGCCATTATGGGACCGTCTGGGAGCGGGAAATCTACATTTTTAAACGTTATCTCCACAATTGATTCTCCTACTTCTGGTGACGTCGTTATTAACGGAAAGAAACCACACACATTTCGTAGAGAGAAGTTAGCTATTTTTCGTCGCCAAGAGTTAGGATTTGTTTTCCAAAACTTTAACCTACTAGATACACTAACAATCGGTGAAAATATCGTACTACCTTTAACTTTGGATAATGTTCCATTAAAAGAGATGGATGAAAAGCTTGATAATATTTCCAAGAAACTTGGAATTGATCATATTTTGGATAAACGTATTTTTGAAGTTTCTGGAGGACAAGCACAGCGTACCGCAGTAGCACGTGCTGTTATTCATCACCCGTCACTTCTACTTGCCGATGAACCGACAGGAAATTTAGATTCGAAAGCAGCAATCGATGTAATGGAGTTATTTACGAAATTAAATAAAGAAGAAGATGCAACGATTTTAATGGTTACGCATGATCCGTTTGCAGCAAGTTATTGTAACCGTGTCATTTTCATTAAAGATGGCGAGCTTTACAACGAACTACACCGCGGACTATATCGCGAGAAATTTTATCAAGAAATATTAGATGTTTTAGCCTTATTAGGAGGAAGACGTGGATGACATTTTGGCAATTCGCATTTAAAAATGTCTCGCGTAATTCTAAAGCATATTTCGCTTATTTTGTAAGTAGTGCTTTTTCTATAATGGTTTTCTTTTCATTTACTGTATACGCGTATCATCCGCGCTTACAAAGTGTACAAAACTTTCAAGATCGAGATCCTCTAATGAATTTAGCTAGTACAGCTCAATTCGTTATCGTTATGTTCTCGTTCTTCTTTCTCTTATATTCAATCGGAACCTTTTTAAATGTTCGGAAGCAGCAATTCGGGATACTCACGATTCTCGGTATCTCACAGAGACAATTAAAAAGATTGTTATTTACTGAAAACATGATAATCGGGATATTATCTATCTTTATCGGTATTCAAGGTGGGCTTGTATTTTCTAACTTTTTCTTATTAGTCACTTCGAAATTAACAAGTGCAAAAGGCCTTTATTTATATTGGCCAACAGAAGCAATTATCGTGACAACCGTAACGTTTATCATTTTATTTTTAATCGTTTCTACGTTTACACCAATGTTTATTCGTACTCGTAAAACAGTCCACCTTATTAAAGGGAACAAGAAAGTGACAGCCGAAAAAAGGCCGTCTATACTCATTTCGATATTTGCTTTAACTTGTTTAGGGTTATGTTATTATATTGCCGGTTACCCGCAAGGCTACGTAACCGAAAAAAATGTGCAAAATGGATCCGTATTCTTAATTATGCTATCTATTTTACCGCTCGTAGTAGTCGGGACATATTTATTCTTTTCACAAACATTTCTTCTCTTTATCTATATTTTAAAGAAACGAAGAAAGTTTTATTTGAAACAAATAAATATGTTATGGATTTCAGATTTAGTTTCTCGTACCCGCAGTAATATTAATGTACTCTTTATCGTTTCTATGCTATCTGCACTTGCATTTACGATTATTATCGGATTATTTGCTGCTAATAATAATACGAAAGCATCGATACTAGAGCGATATCCTATTCCCTTCACATACAAATTAAAAGGGGATCACTCCCTTGAACAAAAGCACGTTAATACTATTGAATCCGAACTTTCCAATGCTCATTTTCAATATAAAAAATATAAATTTACGCTTTTAAAAGATAATGCTTCAAAAGAAGAGATTGCAATTATGAAAATGAGTGATTATAACGAAATTGCTAAGCAGTTAAAGAGACCTACAATCACCCTTGATTCAAAAGAAGTTTACATTATTTCTGGCTATTCACCAGAGCTATTAAACCTTGTATCAAATCCATTTGTAAAACAAAATACAATTACACTTGAATCCAATAAAAAGGAGTTTTATATAAAGGGATTTATTAACAAAGGAATAGCACCACCCTTTGCATTAGCAAATTTAGTTATTATGCAAGATTATGCAATCGATACTGTGATTCCTCATATTGAAACCATTACGGTTTATAACTACTTCGTGGATAATTGGGAAAATGCAATTATTCCAACGAAAAATATATTAAAAAGTATTAGTAATGACACCGAAAAATATTATGAGGCACATAAAGACGATAAGCATGCATCTCCCGTCCCTTTTAATATTTATACAGCTACTGATGAGTTACTCCATAATAAAGAAAATGCAATTGCTCAATTCTTTATTTGGGCATTTCTCGGCTTTATCTTCTTTATCGGTGCGGCTAGTGTTTTATACTTCCGTATGTATAACGACTTAACGAATGAAAAACAAAAGTACATTACGATTACAAAAATCGGCTTAACAGAATCAGAAATGTTCCGCTCTGCAACGATTCAATTAGGGATTTTATTTTTCGTTCCTTACATCGTTGCTGGTGTTCACACGTTATTTGCGGTTAAGTTTTTACAAAGCATGTTCGCTTTTTCTTTACTAAAAGAGTTATTAATTGTACTCACCTTTTTCGGGATTATCGAGATTATTTTCTTCTTCTTAATCCGTTCTCTTTACATCAATAAATTATCACAGCATACCAAGATATGAATAAAATAGCCTTGTGCATAATGCACAAGGCTATTTTCAATAGTTTTTAATTAGCAGCAATATCCACCATAGCCGCCGCCATAACCACCGTAACCACCATAACCACAACCGCCTCCGCCTCCGCCGAAGCAGCTAGCACCGATGATAATTAATAAAATAAACAATACGATTAGAAGCGCAAAACCGCCTCCGCAACCATGGTGTCTGCGGTTACAATCATCATGTCTGTGTTCACACTTTTCGCTCATTACTCTATTCCTCCTTTAGTATCATTCATAACAAGTTCACCTTGCTCTAAATGAGGGGATTCCATTTATAGTATGTTTTCAGGGCGAATAGGAAGCTTGACCTTATTAAAAACGGGCTTGTTTTTGGAAATGGGCTTCATCAAAAAAAGATACCTGTTAAGGTATCTTCTAAATAAACATATTCAATAAAAGTGCAAAACCAAATGCGATAAATGATAATAATGTCTCCAGTACCGTCCACGTTTTAAACGTTTCCTTCACCGTTAATCCTAAATATTCTTTTACAAGCCAGAATCCTGCATCATTTACGTGAGAAAACATTAATGATCCCGCACCTGTTGCTATAACGAGCAATTCTAAATTTACACCTGACATGTGCTGAATAACAGGTGAAACAATTCCTGCTGCTGTCGTTAATGCTACTGTCGCTGAACCTGTTGCAATTCGAATTAATCCAGCTACCATGAAAGCTAATACAATTGGTGATAACGATATATGTTCTGCCATTTGTGCAATCGCCGTTCCAACGCCGCTTTCAATTAATATTTGTTTAAATCCACCGCCTGCACCTATAATTAAAATAATGGAACCGACCGGTAGTAAACTTTCATCCGTTAATTTTTTAATGACCTTTTTATTAATTCCTTGTCTTATTCCAAGTAAATAAAATGCTGCAAAACATGAAATAAGTAAAGCAATTACTGGACTTCCTATAAATACAAAAAATTCAGTTATCTTTTTCGGTAATGAAATATATGGTGCCACTACTGATAAAATCATCAATACAACTGGTAATAAAATAATAAAAAATGAAACTTTACGACTCGGTAAATCAGTTGATACTGTCGTAACTCGAACAAGCTCTGGTTCATTTTCAGGTATAACCCTTTTATGTACCCACTTTGCAAATATCGGTCCTGCGATAATGGCTGTTGGTAACGCGATAATTAATGAATATAAAAGTACCTTTCCTAAGTTCGCGTTATAAATACCGATTGCTGTCATCGCCCCTGGATGTGGTGGCACTAGCCCATGCACAATAGATAATCCAGCAATGACAGGTAACGCAATTAATAATATATTTTGCTTCGTCGTTTTTCGAATTGAAATAACAAGTGGTAATAAAATGACGATTCCCACTTCAAAAAATACTGGAATCCCTATAACAAATCCTGCAAATAACATAGCCCACGGTAGTTTCTTCACACCGAAAAATCGAATAAAGAAATCTGCCACTTGCATGCCGGCCCCTGAATCGGACATCATTTTCCCTAAAATTGTTCCGAGAGCTAAAATACCAACTAAATGCCCTAGTACACTACCAACACCAGTTTCATAGGCAGTCACTATTTTCGTTAAATTCAGTCCAGACATGATGGCTAAAAATAAACTCGCAACTGTTAAACTAATAAATGCATGCCATTTCCACCATGATACCCCTAAAATAACAATCGCAATTGCAAGTAACGTGACGATTAATAAGTATATATCCATCTCTCATTCCGATACGATAAACTTAACTAAATCTATACAATTCAATCAAATTTATACAAGTTAGTGCTTCATCGTGTTCTCGCAGCCCCAAAGGGACGAGGGGTATAACACTCCACACGAGGCAGTATCGTTACCTCCTATTATCAAGCATTTATTTTACCCATCTTGATAAATTTATCGACGCATTTACATCCCTATCGTGATAGCTATTGCATGAAGCACAACGCCATTCATGAATCTTTAAACTCCACTGTCCTTCTGGTTGAACTGAATGATCGTATTTAACGCCGCAACATGAGCAAATCTTGCTTGAAGCGAACCATTTATCAGCTTTTACATACGCAATGCCGTACTTCTCGCACTTGTATGACAAACATTGAAAGAAGAAGTTTAATTTTTGAAATGAAAATGCTTTCGATAGTTTTTTGTTTTTTAACAGGTTTGAAATAGATAAGTCTTCCACAACAATCCTCATTGGTTTGGTTTTCACCAATTTAGCTGTTGCTTGATGGATATGGTTATTTCGGATATTCATAATTTTCCTAGATAACCGCAGGTGCTCAGCTTTCGCTTTTTCATATCCAGCAGATTGAATTTTCACACCTTTTTTAAATCTCCTAGACATATCTCTTTGCGCTGACTTTTTCCTTTTCAAAAGTTTTTTAACCTTGGCGTCTTTGTTTATATTTCGTTCTTTCGTACCATTAGAAGCTACAAACAGCTCTTTTAAACCAACATCCACACCAATCGACTCATTCGTTAGTTCTTGTGATTCAAAGTCTTCTTGGAATCCCACACTAATCCACCAGTGACGACCATCAAATGTAACTCTTGGATTGGATGGTTTTTTATTTCTTGGTAGTTGTTGGCTTGTTTTCACTTCTCCAATAGACTGAATATGAACGACTTTTTTTCCTATAATCAGTCTTTCATAATTGGCATAAAATCCTTGGATCAAATCTTTTTTGGATTTATAAGAAGTGTGATAACCATTTTTGTACTTTTTGAACGAATTTTTTCTAGCCGTATCAAAATCTTTTGAAGCCTGTTTAGGAACTTGTGCATTAATGTCTTTTAACCACTCATATCTCTTTCGCTTCTTGATCTTTGTAAATCGTTTCTGTAAAGCTAACTGTGAAACAGATTTTCCAAATAGCTTATAGTATCTATCACTCATTCTTTTACAATAGTTATAAGCGAATCTTGCAGCACCAGCATGGTTTCTAAGCACTTTTTCTTGTTCAGGCGTTGGAATCAGTCTAACTTTCTTCGCCAATATCATCAGAATGTAACTCCTTTAATGAAAGATTTGTTCTTCTGAATCGTAGCGTGTTCCACCAGCATTCTCCTGAGACTACTCGGATACAAACCTGTTAATTCTGATACTTGACTAACTCGTAAAAATTTCATTATTATTCTTACCTCATTGAATCTAACATAGCACGTACGTTCTATATTTTCAAGGAAGTTTGATAGATTTAATTAAGTTTATCTCGTTCAACTAAGGGCGCAATTCCTTAGCCAGTTCTCTTATGAACTTCTCATATTTTCACATGAGCGCAGACTATATGTTTATCTCTTTAGAGATAGAGGATTTTTCCATCACCATAGGCTTGTGATGTACTCTCGTCAGTTATACGAGATAGTCGTTGAACGTTCATCTTATCCATTTTGACTTAGATGATTCGAGGCGGAAGACCCATTGTTCTAGTGTTTAGGATTTAACCTTGCACGATCTGATTGATTTTTTCTGCTTTCGCAACATTCACGCTCGCCATTTCTAGCCACGTTGTAGTTCAATCAGCTTTAGGGATTGCCCGCAGTTAACCCTCACTACTAGCCAATCACTTGACTAGCAGGGCGTACTGATATATTTAATTAACTTTCGTTATAATTGGTTAAATAAATCGTAACAGTTAGTTACCCCTTACTTTATAAAAAAAGAGGGCGAATACCCTCCTTTTATACGTCATAATTCACTACATAATGCTGCATTTCTGTATTGTAGTAGCCTTCGCTATATTCAATTACTTCGCCAACTTCATCGTAAGAATAGCGCATACGTTTTAATAACGCTGTCCCCTCTTTTTCGCCTAACGCTTCTGCAACGAAACTAGGCGCAAGTCCAACAGCGAATTCATCTCTGAAGTTTTCTAAATGTATACCTCGGTCTTCAACTAAATCATAAAGCGATTGTAGATCAAAATCCGATAAATCTGTGCTTGCCATTCGTGCTGAGAAATAGTGCGTATAATGAATATACGGTGCATCATTTAACGTATATAAACGTTCAATACGAAAACTCTCCTTACCGAATAATCGAAATGGCACTGTTCCTTCTTCATTATGAACAACTTCTGCTTTTAACAATTTCTTCTGTACTTTATATCCTTCTTCCACTAACACTTCTGTAAATTTCTTTCCCTTTGACAACTTTGTCGCAGAAGTATTACGGATGACTTTCGTTCCTTTACCGCTTTTCTTTTCTAAATATCCTTCTTGAGCAAGTTCTTTAATCGCATTACGCACTGTAATTTTACTCACTTTGAACTCTTCTTCTAACTGCGGTTCGGAAGGAATATTCGTATGAATCGCATATACACCATGCAATATTCGATCACGAATAATATTTTTTATTTGTAAATATAATGGTCCTTTTTTTCTCGTTACGTTCACCGTTACACCCACTACCTTTCTACATCACATACTGATGCCGTCATTGCCCGAAGTATATCCTTCTCTGATGACATTGGCGTATCACCGACGATTGTATGTGCAAGCATTCCAGCTGCTGACGCAAATGAAACAGCTTTCTCTGGTGCAAACTCTTCTATCTCGCCATGAATAATCCCGCTCGTATAAGCATCTCCAGCACCTATTCTATCATATACAGAAAACGTAAGTGTTTTTGCAAAAGTGAACGCACCATCTTTACATATAAACCCGCGAAGCGAGTGTGTATTATCACTATTAATAGAGCGATGTGTACCAGCGATTGTAGCGATATGATATGTCTCAGCCACTTTTGGAATAAGATCAACAAGTTGCGCCTCTCGCTCTGTCTCTTCAGTTTTCATTCCAAGAACGAACATTGCATCTTTTTCGTTCATCATAACGATATCAGCAAGAGCTAGCATTTCTTCATAATGCGTTTTCGCTTGCTCATATCCGTCTTCTCCCCAAAGCGATGGACGATAATTACAATCAAAAACGACAGTGCCTCCGCTTTCTTTAACTGCTTTCGCTAAAGATTTCATATGATGGCGCACCGTATCATTCATCGCAAGTGTAATGCCGCAAAAATGAACGATATCAATTTCCTTGGCGATTTCTTCAAATTGATACATCTCTTCGCATGCCGTATTGAAGCTACTTTCTAATCGATTTGAATATGTAACGCGGCTTGCACGTGCACCAAATCCATTTTCCAAAAAGTACATACCGACATATTTACCGCCTCTTGAAATAAATGATGACTGAATGCCTAACTTTTGAATGTGCGATACCGCCGCATCTCCAACCGAGTTTTCCGGTAAAGTTGAAATAAGAAACCCTTCATGCCCTAGATGAGAAAGTGCAGCTACCACGTTCACACCTGTACCAGAAAATGAGTAATTTAATGTGTTAGCTTGCGACAACAATTCATATCCTGGTACTTGCAGGCGCATCATTACTTCACCGAATGCTGCAATTTTCTTACGCATATTGATCAACTAACTTCTTCACGACTGCTAATAATTCACGAACATCTTCTGTTTTCGTATTACCAGTTTCTTTATCAATAATAGAAGAGTACACGTGTGGGATAACTTGCTCTACGTTTGCTTCAAGTGCAATACGTACAATTGTTTCAAAGTTTTCTTTATCAATTCCGCCTGTTGGCTCTAATGCAAATCCTTCTTCCGCACATGCTTTCGCAACTGCGCGATATTCTTCTTCATGCGCTAACCCTTTCATCGGGAAGTATTTCAATGAATTTCCGCCCATATCACGTACAAGTGCGATCGCTGTTTTAATTGGAACGATTGCTTTTTCTTCTCCAGCTGCACTAATTGGACCAGTAGAAATATTTACGTACCCTACTTTTCCCGTTGGTGATACTAAACTATTAATCCAACTATCTTTTCCACCAAGATTTGCACGTGTTGCTCCAACTGAAGGGAACACTTGGTTAATATGGCTACCTGGATAATGCTTCGCAATTTCAGCTACAACTGCCGCTTGGCGATTATCCCCTGCTCCTAGTCCGATTGATACAGCGTCATCAATTTCTTTTCCATATGCTTTCATCGCTGTAACTGCTTCTTCTACTGTTGGATAGTCTTTTGATAACACTCCCACTACTACATAACCTTCTGCGGCCTCAAAAATGTCTTTCGCATTTTCGATATTGTTCGCTAATACATTTAATGCTACGCGGCCTTTATAAAAACGTTTTTGAATGTTTGTCATTTTAGTTTCCCCCTACAATTTCTCTCATTTTTTCTTCAATTACATGTATGTCATCACCTTGAAGTGGACGTGGATCAATATCAAAGAATCCTTGTCTTACTCCGTAATCACGTGTATAAATTGCGATTTCCCCTTCGCGTAATTCAGTCACAACGTCTTTTGCTGATTTATTTAACTCTTTCTCGTTAATGTGAATACGTGCTCTAAAGATTGCTCTTCCTGCTTCATCTTGAACAATCGTTACATTTACACCATTTAATTCTTTTAGCGGCATAAGTACTTGTAATAACTCTTTTTCTTGCTCACTCTTATCTTCTTTTACTCCGTACTCGTCAAGCGCTTGAAGTAAACCAAAAGTCGTCTCTTTCCCAACTTTCATACTTCTTCCGATGCAATGTAATTGCACTTTCAGCCACTCGATATATTTTCGTTTCCCGCCGACAATACCAGAAGTTGGTCCTTCAATTGCCTTTGAACCGCTATAAACGGCAAGGTCTGAATACTTCACGTACTTTTGAATATCTTCTTCAGCTGCTGCATCAACGATAAGTGGTACGTTATTTCGCTGCGCAACTTCCCATGCTTCTTCAACAGAAATCATATTTTTTTGCACGGCGTGATGTGACTTCACATAAAGAATTGCTGCTGTATTTTCACCAATCGCATCTTCAATATGCTCTGCTTTCCCTTCATTTGCGTAGCCAACTTCTACAAGTTTACCCCCGCCTAAATAAATCATCGTTTCAACAGGCGCGCCGTATTGAACGTTATGACCTTTTAACATAATCACTTCGTTTTTCGCGATGACCTCTTGATGAAGTCTTTCACTTTTACGGCGATTTCCTTCTGTAACGATACTAGCGATAGAAAGCGCAATTCCGCTCGATGCTGAATTTACAACGACCGCTGCCTCTGCATCTAGAATTCTCGCAATATGGTCTCCTGCTTTATCTACTAAATCAGCAATTTCCACATAATTTTGTCCACCATGTTTCATCGCATCCATAACTGTATTTGCCGGAGCGGATACACCTAAAATACTCATTCTACCGCTCGCATTAATCACTCTTTTTAATCCATACTTAGCATTCAATGAATGACCCATTGATTACAACCCCTTTCGTATCAATTCTTCTTTCAGCAATGCGCTGATCCCCTTCTGAATCAATTAACGTAATCGGTTCATCTTTCACCGTAAATAAAGTTAAATTTGCAATATCGCCTTCTTGAATACGCCCAAGCTCTGGTTTTTTCAGCCACTCTGCCGCATTTTTCGTAACCGCATCAATTACTTCTTCTAGCGGATAACCTAAGTAAAGGAATTTCGAAAGAACGTGAGCCATACTATACACTGGGCCGTGTATACGATTCTTCCGGTAAATATCTGTACTAATTGTATTAAAGGCAATACCGTGACGCTTCGCCGCTTCTGCTACTTTAAAAGAAAAACTAGCATTACCGTGGCCAACATCTAAATGTACGCCGCGATTCACTGCATCTAGTAACACAGGTAGCGGTTTGCCTTCTTCATCGAATAAATTATTTTCTTTCCCGTTTAAGTAATGTGTAATAACATCATCTTTTTCTAAAAGAGGTACAACTTCCTCAATTCGAGGAGGCGCTGAACCGATATGTACCATAATCGGTAATGATGTTTCACGAGATAAATCGCGGGCTACATGAAGCGGTTCAATTCCACTATCACAAACGACACTTTTACTCATTCTCGCTTTTAACCCAACGATTACATCTTTATACTTTTCTACTGCTTCTATTACTTTCTCTTTATCTATCCATTCCATATTGGATAATTCATCGATTCGTTTCAAACCGATGCGAGAAATATTTAAAAAGGCAAATAAATTCGTTCTTGCCTGTTCTCTACTTTGTACTAAATCTGCAATACGATCAGCTCCGCAGCTACCCGCATCAACAATTGTCGTTACCCCTTGCTTAACGCCAATTTCATCCACTTCATCGCCATACGGATCAAACTCTGGAAAAGCGTGAACGTGTAAATCAATCCAGCCACTCGATACGTAAGTACCAGAGTAATCAAGAACCTTTCCACCCTCGCCAGCACCAGCTTTCGTCACCTGTGCGATTTTGTTATTTTCAATTACAATGTCAATCTCTTCCCCGTTCACACGTTTCACATTACGTAGTACGAATCGTTCTGTCATTGTATTTCCACCCTTTTCTATAAGAAGCCATAAGAATACGCTTACATTAAAGTTTCATTTTTTATATCTCTTTCACACTTTTAGCGTAACACAAAAAAAGGAAGAAGTAAATATAACGTTATAATGTTTAAAGGTAAATAAAAAAGATGCTCCTCTAAAATGATGATAGTCCCGGAAATTATATCAACGATTTTTCGAATATATCTATCAAAACCTGCAATATATCAACGATTTTTCAAATATATCTACCGTAACTCAAAATATATCAACGATTCAACAAGAAATATCGATTTACCGACAAAAATGTCAATTCCTTTCTTATATAAGAAAAGGCTGTCCCAAAACGGAACAACCTCTTTATCTATTCCTGAAACGTCACAATAACCCCATCCATATTGTTCCCGGAAATTTCATACTGCTTATTCGCTGGAACATTCACTTTCATATTCCCCGAAACTTTATGATAAGAAACCGTATATTTCTTACCTTCTACATCCGTTGTGATTTCTTTTTTCTCTTTTAAGAAGTCCAAATATTCCTCTAATGTAATTCTCTCCTTTTGCATAATTGCACTATGCGGTAAGCCGACGTAACGGATATGCCATGGCTCATATTGAATACCTGTAATATGACTTTTATTTTTTGGATAGCGTAATACAAAGCCGTGCTTCCATACGTTCTCTTCAATCCATCTTCCTTCAGGGGCTCTCTCCATTTTCTTTTGCGTAGATCCAACGTCGAGTGATAATCCTAAATTATGTTCACTATATCCTGCTGGAAGTGCATAATCTGATCCCATTTCTTTATATAATTTACTTTGCTCTTTAAAATCTCGATAGCCACTACTCATTAAGAAATGTTGTACGCCATCTTTTCCAGCCGCATCGACAACGTTTAAAAAATTTTTTACAACATCCTTTGATAAACGAAGATTTCTATCAAATATTACGTAACCTCTTACTAATTCACTATTATGATTTACATTTATAATGTCAGGCCTAATGCTATCTTTTTTTACTGGGTAATCTTTATTAACTAATAACAGATTACCTTTATAAATCTCTTCTTTTGTAATCTCTATCTTTTCAGTATTCGCAGCTCTTACCTTATTATCTTTTTCTGCAATTTTAACATCGATTTCTTTTTGAAATAACGGTGATATATAAACGCCCACACAGATTGTGCATGCTATAAAAAGAGAAATAAATACCCACTTTTTCATTTCTAGTTCCCCCTTAACGTAACTTACGTATAGAATAGAAAAAACTATTAAAATAAAAAGTGGGGTAAAGTTTAAATTTTTATTAAATTGTTAAGTCTCGTCTTTTGGTAATCTCACTTCAAATACCGTTCTAACTATATTACTTTCAGCAGAAATCGTACCGTTATGCTGCTCAACAATATTTTTCGCAATAAATAGTCCAAGGCCTGTCCCGCCACGGTTCTCAGTTCTCGATTTATCACCTGTATAAAACATATCAAAAAGATACGGTAAATCTTCTTCTGGAATGCTATCTCCGTAATTAATAACTTGTACGACAACTTCTTCATTATCGATATACCCATTCATATCAACAAATTGCCCATCATATCCATATCGAACGGCATTTGTTAACAGGTTTTCAAATACTCTAGCTAACAATTTTCCATCACCGTTAATCGGCAAATGAGAATCAACATTCAATCTAGCTTCTAAATGATGTTTTTCTAATAACGGATACAATTCCTCATCTAACTGTATAAGTAGCTCATTTATATCAATCGGCTTTGTATCCAACTTTAACATGCCATAATTCATACGTGTAATTTCAAATAACTCATCGATTAAACTTTCTAGCCTTTGCGATTTCGTATATGCAATCGTGGAAAAATGTTTAATTTGTTCTTTTGTTAAGCTCTCATCTTTAAGAATTAAATCTAAATATCCTAACACGGATGTTAATGGCGTTCTTAAATCATGAGCCAAATTCACAACGAGCTGATCTTTACTACTTTCAGCAAAGTCTCCTCTTTCCACAGCTTCTTTTAACTTTTCACTCGCAACATTTATTTCACGCGCGATATTTCCAAATTCATCATTTGATGAAACTTGAACTTGTTTTGTAAAATCTCCATTTGAAAGATGATGAATCCCATTAGAAATTTCATCAAAGTATTTTAAATACGGTTTTGTTAAAAAGAAGAAAAAGATAATAGATAACGGAATAAAGAAAATTAAAAAGAAGTTAATGTCTCCAAATTCCCTTACCATTGACCGAAATTGCGCTAAAGGCTCTTCGTAGCGAACCATCTTTTTATAATACAGCTGCAATCCTTTATAAATTATATAAGTTACAGTTGCTGCGAGCACCATACTTAACGCAAATAAGGCAATCATTTTAAATCGAAAACTTTTCATCATGTTACCCATTGAAAGTATAACCTACCCCCCACACTGTTTTTATTAACTTATCCTTTCTTTTATCTTCCCCAAGTTTTTTCCGCAATGTCCGAATATGTACCATAACCGTATTTCCGCCTTCATAATAATCATCTGCCCATACTTGCTGAAAAATATTTTCCACATTGTACACTTTCTTCGGATGGCTCGCTAATAAATATAAAATATCAAACTCTTTCGGTGTTAATTCAACTTGTTCTCCGTACACATTTACTGTTCTTCGCTCAGGATCAATAACGACTCCCCCTACCTCTAAAGCAGATTTATTCTCCGCTACTTTCGGCTGATTTAACGTAAGAAATCGGCGTAATTGTGCATTTACACGTGCGACTAATTCAATAGGTGTAAAAGGTTTCGTCATATAATCATCTGCACCTAATACAAGACCTGTCACCTTATCAAAATCAGATGTTTTCGCACTTAAAAAAATGATTGGCATATGATGCTTCGCGCGAATTTGACGCGTCACTTCATACCCATCCATTTTCGGCATCATAATATCTAAAACCACTAAGTCGATTGGCTGCGTTTCAATAATATGAATTGCCTCTTCCCCGTCCGCTGCCTTCACAACATGGTACCCTTCTTTTTCTAAATGTATCTCAATTAAATCAGCAATTTCTGCCTCATCATCCACTATTAAAATTGAAATGCGCTTCATTTTACTCCCCCTTTACCCCGCTATTTGCGGGCAGTAAGACTCCCACCTCAAAATTCGGGTGAATCAAAGAAGTTAGGTGGAAGATCAACTGCCCATAAAACCTTTTCGTATTGTACTGTGATAGTAAATGAAATTATATCGACGATTTTCCAAATATATCGAACACAACTTGAAATATATCAACGATTTTTTTAATATATCGACTTACCGACAATTAACGACAAAATCCTATCGCTATTTGCGGGCATCCTGATTAAATATTAAATTCACCGCTCCAAAACTATCCGCTGCTTCGTAATTTCCGCTAACCTTCCGCGGTCAACTTCATACTCAGCATCAACGCTTTGCGGTACAATCACTTTCCCGCCCTCAAGCATCACTTCCGGCGAAATAATATCCTTCTCCCAATGTCGGCTAGAAGCAGATATATCACCTGGAATCGTAAAGTTTGGCAGTGAAGCAAGCGCAACATTTTGAGCTCGTGAAATCCCCATCTCTACCATACCTCCGCACCAAACAGGTATGTTATGCTCCATACAATAATCATGGATTTGAATCGACTCCGTTAATCCACCCACTCTTCCTGGTTTAATATTAACGATGCGGCAACTGCCAAGCGTAATCGCAACGCGCGCGTCTTCTAAACTATGGATGCTTTCGTCTAAACAAATCGGCGTTTCAATTTTCTTTTGCAGCTGTGCATGATCAAGAAAATCGTAATCCACTAGCGGTTGCTCAATCATCATCAATTGAAATTCATCTAATCGTTTCAGTTTCTCCGTATCCGCTAATGTATACGCTGAATTTGCATCAGCCATTAACGGGATGCTTGGAAACTCTTTACGAATTTCTTTCAATAACTCGTAGTCGTGCTCTGGCTTTATTTTCACTTTAAAACGCTCATATCCTTCTTCTGCATACTTCTCGATTTGTTTTAACATAACCGGAATTGTATTGATACCAATCACAACGCCGACTTCAATTACAGTCCTAGTTCCGCCAAGTAATGTCGCTAATGACTTCTTTTGACGCTTTGCATATAAATCCCAAACAGCCCCTTCAATTCCAGCCTTTGCCATTCGGTTTCTCTTTATATGCTTGAACAACTCTGGTATTTCATTCGGATGAGAAATTTCAGCTTTCAATAAATCCGATATTAAAAAATCTTGAAGTACATGTAGCGCTGTCTTCACTGTTTCTTCCGTATACCACGGCTCAGAGAATGCAACGACTTCGCCAAATCCAATGTGCCCGTCTGTGTCTTCTAATTCAATGACGATACTCTCACGCTTTTCATACGTTCCGTAGCTTGCAGCAAACGGAATGACGAGTGGCATTTCTGTTATATAAAGTGTCGCTTTTTTTATTTCCACTTACATCTCCTCCACTAATTGTCTTAACTCTCTTCTTAACAATTTTTTCGAAGCATTTCGTGGTAATTCCTCTAAGAAACACGCTTTCTTCGGCACTTTATATTTTGCCAATTTCTCCTCGCAAAAATGAAGAATTTCTTCTTCTGTTACCTCTCCACTTTTTACAATAAAAGCAGCGGGTACTTGTCCCCATTTATCGTCAGTCATACCGATAACACCGGCCTCCGCTACCATCGGATGAGAAAGCAACACTTCTTCAATTTGAGCCGGATATATATTTTCTCCGCCAGAAATAATTAAATCACTGCGGCGATCTAATACGTATAAAAATCCTTCTTCATCTAAATAACCGAGATCACCAGTATGAAGCCATCCGTTTTGAATGGTTTCGCGCGTCGCATCTTCACGGTTAAAATAACCACCTGTTACGTTCGGTCCTTTTACTACGATCTCGCCTTCTGCAAACGGCGGTACTACTACGCCATCTTTTTCAATACGAAGTTGACACTGAAATAGTGGTTTTCCAGCTGATCCTACTTTCGTTAACATATAATCTGCGGATAACGTACAAATTTGCGACGACGTTTCTGTCATACCATACGTTTGATACACAGGAATTCCTTTTTCTACACATGTTTCGAGTAACGGTTTCGGGGCTGGTCCTCCGCCAAGTAACATGCATCGTAAAGAAGATGGATATGTCTCTCCTCCAAGTATCTCTAATAAATCAGTTAACATTTTAGAAACGACAGAAATGATCGTAACACCTCTCGTTTGAAGTGCTTTATGAATGAAATTCGCATCATATTTCGGAACGAGTAAAATGCGCATGCCGTACATAATATTTTTCATTAAAAGAGATAACCCGCCAACGTGGAACATCGGCATACAAGCTAACCAGCAATCATCATCACGAAGCCCTAAATTAAGCGAAGAACCAACCGCGCTTGCCCAGTGATTGCCGTACGTTAAAATAACGCCTTTCGGTTTCCCTGTCGTCCCTGACGTATAAATAATTGTCATCGCTTCTTCTAAAGAGAATTCTTCTTGTATAGATGCTTCCGCCTTTGGTCCATTCATCACTTCAGCGAATGAATAGACGGGAACAGCTTTAGCATCAAAATCTTGATCCTTCACTAAACAAATAACTTCAGCATCATCCATTTGCCAAAGTAGCTCTTCTCTTGAAAGACGCGTATTTAAAAGCACAGCTACTGCACCTACGTAAGATAGGGCGTGAATAACTGTAATCATCTCCATACCATTTTTCATCAGAACAGCCACCTTTTGCCCACGCTTTATCCCAACATATGAAAGGTGTTCACAAACAGATACTACTTTTTCATGCAGCTGCATAAAAGTAACCTTTTCATCCTCTATTTCAATTGCAGTGCGATCTGGTGTTAAAAATGCACGTTGCATTAACCAATTCGGCATCGTCTCCATCATATTCATTCTCCTTTCATGAAAGAAAGAGACTTGATATGACATCAAGTCTCTTAGTTGTTTTGTTTCCAGTTTGATCTCATCTAGCTACAGCAGCTAGAACGTTCGGTGGCTTCACTTCTTCCTACGAGGCAAAAAGCGCCTCTTTGTCAGAAGCTCCATCCCCCTCACATTCTGAACGAGCTGCTTCTGCTTTTGGTTTCATCTAGCTACAGCGGCTAGAACAGTCAGTCGTTTCACGCCTTCCTACGAGGCTAAACAGTCGGCTCCGCTTTTGGTTTGATCACGGGAAACGAGGGAATTGACCGAAGTCCGGACTGCGTTTTTCTTTGAACGCGTCGCGACCTTCTTTTGCTTCGTCAGTTGTGTAGTACAATAACGTTGCATCTCCAGCTAGTTGTTGAATACCAGCTAGACCGTCTGTGTCTGCGTTGAATGCAGCTTTTAGGAAACGAAGTGCCATTGGGCTGTTTGCTAAGATTTCTTGTGCCCATTGTACTGTTTCTGCTTCAAGCTCTTCTAATGGTACTACTGTGTTTACTAAGCCCATATCAAGCGCTTCCTGTGCGCTGTATTGACGGCATAGGTACCAAATTTCGCGAGCTTTCTTGTGGCCTACCATACGAGCTAAGTAACCAGCTCCGTATCCACCGTCAAAGCTTCCTACTTTAGGACCTGTTTGTCCGAATACAGCGTTGTCTGCAGCGATTGTTAAGTCACATACGATATGAAGTACGTGTCCACCACCGATTGCATAACCTGCTACCATTGCGATAACTGGTTTAGGAATTGCGCGAATTAGACGTTGTAAGTCTAATACATTTAAACGAGGGATTTGGTCGTCACCTACATATCCACCATGACCGCGAACTTTTTGGTCGCCGCCAGAACAGAATGCACGTCCACCTTCACCTGTTAAAATGATAACGCCAACATTTGCATCATCACGAGCGTGTGCAAAAGCGTTGATTAACTCCATTACCGTTTTAGGACGGAATGCGTTATGTACTTCAGGACGGTTAATCGAAATCTTTGCGATACCATTGTATGTTGAATAAATAATATCTTCGTAATTGCCTTCTTTTACCCATTCAATAGCCATTACAACTACCTCCTTGTATATTTCTGATCTCCTCTATAAGTGTAGCTTCCTTCTTAGATGAAAAAGCATCACTGCATAGTTTTTAGAAATCCCTTTACTATTGTATCAAACTTTTCCGGTTGTTCCACATGAATTGCATGGCCAGCACCATCAATTTTGACAAATTTCGCGTCAGAGACGCATTTTTCAATGTTTTTTAATATGCGAAAGAACTTTTCATCATGCTCCCCATTCATTAAAAGAACAGGTATTTTTAAGTTTTGCAGCTCGTTCCACCATGAAGGCTGAGCCCCTGTTCCCATGCCGCGCAAGCTATTTGCAATTCCTTTTGGATTGTTAGCAACTCTTTCTTTTCGCACTGCTTCTTGTACGTTTTGTGCTAAACGTTTTTGCGTTTCAAACAGAGGAATATTTTCCCACATCGTTACAAAACTATTGATGCCTTCTCGCTCAATTTTATTGGCAAGTCGCTCATCTTTTTCACAGCGTTCTTTTCTAGCCTCTTCACTTTCAAGCCCAGCTGTACAATTTTCTAATAAAAGAGAATGTACATACTCTGGATATAGACATGCCATCGTAATCGCCAGTCTACCGCCCATTGAATAGCCGAGTATGTGCGCTTTTTCAATATGAAGGTAATCTAGTAGTTCTTTCATTTGCAATGCTACATTTCGAATATCATAATGAGTCACATCTTCAGGACTTTCCGTTTTTCCGTGCCCCACAATGTCTACTAGAATGACTTGAAACTGCTCACTCCAAGAAGGAACGAAGGAACGCCACGTTTCCATGCTTCCCGTAAAACCATGAAGAAGTAGAAGTGGTTCCCCGCTTCCGACTACTTCATATTCATACGATACACCTTGCAGCGTTACGTTCATTTTGATTCACCTTGCAACGATGTAGTAATTACGTCCTGCGTTTTTGCCCATAATGTACGGTGCAATGTTAAGTTTTCATCACGATTCGTACAAATTTCTACAACGTGTAAACCTTCCGTCGTCGTTCCCTTTTGTACCTCTTCTCGGAATTGCTCCCAACCATTTACACGGCTAAATGAACCGCCGTACATTTTGACAACATGCTCGTAATCAAGTCCAATTGGCGTTCCAAATAATGATTCGAAATGTTCCTTTTTCTCATACTGTGGTAAGAATGAGAAAATACCACCACCGTCATTATTTACAACGACAATTGTTATATTTAATTCATGTAATTTTGCGGCTAATAATCCGTTTAAATCGTGATAAAATGATAAATCACCGATCACTAATACGAGCGGATCGCAAATAATGCTCGCTCCTAAAGCTGTCGAAATGATTCCATCAATCCCGTTTACACCGCGGTTTGCCATCACTTGAATATTTTTATCCGATGTGAAGAAGAATGAATCTGTATCACGAATTGGCATACTATTACTTGCAAATAACGTTGCCCCTTCTGGTAATACGCGGACGATATCCGTAATAACTTTCCCTTCAAATGCCGTTTCATATGCTTCCATTTCACGAAGCGTTTCCTTCGTTTTTTCGTTTATATGTTGCCACATTCCGAACCAATCATTCTTTTTCATAACTGGCATTTTTTCTATTAGTGCCCTGCAAAATGCAATATCACTTGCCTGTACAACTTCTGTCGCAACGAGAGCTGGGTCTCTCCATTGGCCAGATTCTTCAACAACGATATGAACGGCTTTCGTCTGTTTTTTAATGAACTGCGTTAATGCTTTCGAAACAGGCATACCACCAAAGCGAATCATAACTTCTGGCTTCCACGTTTCTTTTAACAATTCATTTCTTAAAAATGTATCGTAACAGTCGATTATCATCGTTTTATCGTGGTGTCCGCTACGAATGTTAGAAAGTGGATCCGCCAATATTGGATATCCCGTTTTTTCAGCTAGTTCTGCCGCAAACGCTGCGATTTCTGAATGACTATCATCTCCACAAATAATAAGCCCCTTTTCCATATGTGAAAGGCGCCCTACAAGAGAATCTACATATTCACTCGGCATCATCACGTTCCCTTGCTGAACTACTCCTGTATATTCCCCGCGTCCTTTATCCCATAAACTTTCTAATGAGAAATCTGGGATAAGCGGCTCGCGAACTGGAAAATTAAGATGAACAGGTCCTTGCGGCGCTAGAAGTGCGCTTGCTATCGTGCGCTGCGTCGTCATGCGAGCATAATGATACATCGCTTCACTCGCTTCTGGAAGTGCCATCTCTGTAAATTGCTTCACAAATGTACCGTATAAATTGAATTGATTCATCGCTTGTGGTGCACCAACATCTCTTAATTCATGCGGTCTATCTGCCGTTAAGACGATAAGCGGCACTCGTGAATGAAAAGCTTCACATACAGCTGGATAGTAGTTCGCTGCTGCCGTTCCTGACGTACATAATAATGCAACAGGGCGTTTTTTTGCTTTTGCGATACCGAGTGCAAAAAATCCCGCTGATCTTTCATCTACATGTAAATATGTGTTCATTCCTTCATGTTGTTCCATTAGTAGAGCAATCGGTGTTGACCGTGAGCCTGGACTAATGACAACATCACATACATTTAGACGCGTCAGTTCATCCACGAACGCGCCTAAATAATATGATAATGCTTCTATATGATTGTTCATTTCATTAATTCCTCCAAAGCACCAAGCATCGGTCTAAACTTCAAGCTTGTTTCTTCATATTCAAGTTGCGGTACTGAATCAATTACAATCCCGCACCCGGCAAATAAGGATGCTTTTGCGCCATTTAATAATCCGCAGCGAAGTGCAACCGCAAATTCACCATTTCCTTCATCATCTATCCAGCCAATCGGTGCACCATATAACCCTCTGTCTAACAATTCAACATCACGAATCAGTTTCATCGCTTCCAAACGAGGTGTCCCGCCAAGAGCTGGTGTTGGGTGTAATTCTTCTACCATTGTTAAAAGACTCGCATCGCCTTTTGCCTCTACAGGCGTATATAAATGAATTAAGTTTTTCGTTGTTAATAAGCCCGGACTTTCCGGAATATTAACGGATTCGCAGTGCTCATTTAGCACTCCTCGAATCATGTTCACAACATAACCGTGTTCAGCTAAATTCTTTTCATCATGAAGAAGCGCATTACTATTTCGTTTACTTTCTTCTATAGATTGACCATGACCAGTTGAACCAGCAAGACACATCGAAGTAAACTTCTCATCTTCTTTGCGAATTAATCTCTCTGGCGTCGCTCCTAAGAAGCATGCTCCTTTATAATCAAAAGAAAATACGTAACAATCTGGTTGCCCAATGCGAAGCGCTTCTAAAACAAGAGCAGAATCAATATGATGATTCATTTCTACTTTTAGCTCCCTCGCTAATACAACCTTCTGCACGTTCCCCTGCTTCATCTCATCTTGCACTTTCTCAATGGCCTTCATCCAGCCTTTCGGATCTACTTCTACTTTAGAAGTAACTGTTAATTTCGATCCTTCTAGTGCACATTTACTCTCCCCAAAAATTTTCTCTTCTAAAGAAACAATTTCGTTATAAAGAGTTTCTGCACAATCAGTTGCTGAAACGAATGTATTCATTGTTAACCATGCTTTTTCATTTTTTACAGTTAATAAAAATGCTGGTAGTGAAAATGTCGTATCATCAAATTCTTTCCATAAGTCGGTTTTCTCTTTTTCTTGGTCAAATGAAAATCCACCAAATAAAAGAGGACCTGTTCCAAATTCGTATCTTTCTCTTTGTACAAATGCTTTCTCTTTTACTTTATCCCACTCGTCACGAGCCGTTTGAAAGCGTTTGTGAGAAGAAGTTGCTATAGTGAAAACAGAGCCAATTCCAGCAAATATTACATGCTGAGCTGGGTCTGCAAAATAACATCTATTTTCGAATGAGATCCTTTTTCCTGCTGCATAAAACAGAAGCGGATCTATCCAGTCTATTTGTTTTACGAAGCTAACCAATATTTTTTCATCAGTTGCACGCTTAATGGCTGCACTAAAAACTTCTTGCAAGCCTATTTGTTTCGTTTGAATCACAATTGTCTCCCCCCTATGGGCGAAAAATAGTCATAATTACGCTTGATTTTAAGATACACCTCAAACGAAAGGCCTGTCAACGTTTAGCATTTCTGAGAAATTCCCCTTCTCTTCCTAGAAAATAAACGTTGACACTAAATGATGCTTTTTCTACACTTAGTTGTGTACAATATGTGACCAAAGGAGGATTCACCATGGAAATGAACGTCGAAACGAATTCCTCTCCTACGGCGCCAAAGCCAAGTAAGCAAACAGGCTGGCGCATTTGGTGGAGTTTACTACGTCCCCATACATTAACAGCAGCTTTCGTTCCTGTTTTCATCGGAACAGCCTATGCAATGCAGGTCGGAGGTATAAATCAAATACATCTCCCTCTTTTCCTTATGATGCTTCTCGCTTGTCTTCTCATTCAAGCAGCAACAAACATGTTTAATGAATACTTTGATTATAAAAGAGGACTCGATCACGAAGGGTCAGTTGGTATCGGCGGCGCTATCGTTCGCGATGGCATTCAGCCGAAAACAGTGCTTAACTTAGCATTTGGATTTTTCGGCATCGCAATACTATTAGGTGTTTATATTTGTATGAATTCTAGCTGGTGGCTTGCTGCAATCGGTCTTGTTTGTATGGCCGTTGCCTACCTTTATACAGGTGGCCCACTTCCAATTGCCTATACACCATTTGGAGAGTTAACAGCCGGATTATTTATGGGTGTCATTATTATTGGGATTTCATTCTTTATTCAAACTGGAACTGTAACATCAGAAGTCATTTTATTATCTATTCCAAGCTCCATTTTAATTGGTGCCATTTTACTAGCCAATAACATTCGTGACTTAGATGGCGATAAAGAAAATGGTCGTAAAACGTTAGCAATTCTCGTTGGACGTGAAAGAGCCGTTGGTGTACTCGCTTCTATGTTCATCGTTTCTTATATTTGGACAATCGCTCTAATTATCGTGAACATCGTATCACCGTGGATGCTTATCGTATTTTTAAGTGCACCGAAAGCATTAAAAGCGACGAAAGGCTTTATCGGCAAAAGCATTCCAATGGAAATGGTACCTGCGATGATTGCAACAGCGAAAACAAATACAATCTTCGGTCTCCTCATGGGAATCGGATTATTGCTTGGATATTTCCTCTAAAAGGAGCTGCTTATGCAGCTCTTTTTTCATATACCAATTTCAGCTCATAATTCCTCCTCTCGACGCTCATACTATGTAAAGAAACTGAATTGTAGGAAGGTGGACGACTATGTTAACTCCACAACAAATAAATCAATTTAAATCTATTTTAGAAAAACAACAGCAAGAAGTTGAACAAACAATACAAACTCATGAGAATACAGATCGTGCTTCTGAACGCGATTCTGTTGGAGAATTATCTAGCTATGACAATCATCCAGGTGATATGGCTACAGAATTGTACGAACGTGAGAAAGATTTCGGGCTCATCGAATTTTGGCATAAGCAGCTAGAAGATACAAAACATGCCCTGCAAAAAATTGAAGCAGGTACGTATGGAATTTGCGAAGTATCTGGCGAAGAAATTCCGTTTGAAAGATTAGAGGCAATGCCAACCGCTACAACATGTATTCAGCACACTACAAATAAATTAAATATGAACACGCGACCAGTTGAAGAAGAGGTGTTGGCTCCTTCTTTTCACAAGCACGACGAAGATCATTCTGTAGAATATGATGCTGAAGATGCATGGCAAGATGTCGCAAATTACGGGACATCAGAAACACCGTCCGATTTAGAAAGACAGGATTCCAAAAACTATAATGGCATGTACGTAAATAGTGAAGAAAATGTTGGGTATGTAGAGGATTTCGAAAATTTTATAGGAACAGACATGTATGGCAAAAATCCTCAAGTTTTCGCCACAGAAGAACATGAAGAATATGAACAAATGCTTGATGACTTTGAAGAGCGTACCTTTAAGGGCGAGTTATCTTCAAATGAATCTAGCTCCAAAGAATAAAAAAGCATTCCGAAATTCGGAATGCTTTTTATCGCTAGCTAATTAGTTTTTTGTAACGTTAGCTGCTTGTGGTCCGCGGTTTCCTTCAACGATTTCGAAAGAAACTTCTTGACCTTCTTCTAAAGTTTTGAAGCCGTCGCCTTGGATAGCTGAGAAATGTACGAATACGTCTTCTCCGCCTTCAACTTCGATGAAGCCAAAACCTTTTTCGCCGTTAAACCATTTAACTTTACCTGTTTGCATGTCATGTACCTCCTAAATAAAAATGAAACTATGAATCCACATGAAAAGGTGGATATAAAGGACATGAATGTATAACAAGCTTACAGCCTTTAATACAACGTGCTTTATTTCCGTACCACATTATGTAGCTCAATAGTTCTTTCACTATATCATGCTATGTCAAAAACGTCAAATGAGAACACTTTCAATCCATCGTTTTTTATAATCCTAGTATAACCTTAAATTTTCATTCTATTTTTATTCAAAAATTAACAAATCTACAGTATTCTAATTCCTTTGATTTCTGTACAATATAATTACTACATATGATGAGGTGAAAAAATGCAAGCACATGAAATCGAGTATAAGTTATATGGCGATGATATGCAGTTTGTTGAAATTGAATTAGATCCAGAAGAAAGCGTTATCGCAGAGGCTGGCGCAATGATGATGATGGAAGATCATATCGAAATGGAAACCATTTTCGGTGATGGTTCTGGCCCATCTAGTGGTCTATTCGGTAAATTAATGGGCGCTGGTAAGCGTCTTGTTACAGGTGAAAGTATGTTTATGACTGTCTTTACAAATACAGGTCATGGCAAGCGCCACGTATCATTCGCCGCTCCTTATCCAGGAAAAATCATCCCTGTTGATTTAACACAATATCAAGGGAAAGTCGTTTGTCAAAAAGATGCGTTTCTTTGTGCAGCAAAGGGCGTTTCTATCGGAATTGAGTTTACGAAAAAAATTGGAACTGGTTTCTTCGGTGGTGAAGGTTTCATCATGCAGAAACTTGAAGGTGATGGACTCGCTTTCATGCATGCAGGAGGAACTGTATATAAGCGCGAATTAAAACCTGGCGAAAGACTTCGCATCGATACAGGTTGTCTCGTTGCCATGACAAAAGACGTTAACTACGATATCGAGTTCGTTGGAAAAGTCAAAACAGCTCTATTTGGCGGCGAAGGTTTATTCTTCGCAACGTTAGAAGGTCCTGGAACGGTTTGGATTCAGTCCTTAACACTTAGCCGTTTAGCAGCACGTCTTACAAGCCCAGCAGCTCAAAACAGCGGTGAAGGCAGCGTTTTAGGCGGACTTGGACGTTTATTAGATGGAAAAGAGTAAACAGTGCCCTTATGGGGTGCTGTTTTATTTTGGCATGGTTCGTCCATAAGTCGCTATAATCTCATCCACTAATTTAAATACGCGATACAAACTATTTGCCCCCTCCAAAAGAATGAATCAAGTCCCTCACTGCATATATTGAACTATACCTTTTCTTAAGGAGGGCTTCCTTAATGCGTACTCCTTTATCCTTCGATAAAGATACCGCCATATTGTTAGCTTCTTGTTGTGAGTTAACGTATGAACAATATAAACAAAATGGGATTTTCGAAATACCGGATGGTTTTCAATATGTACAAGGCTTTCAAGGAAAAACCATTCAAACGACAGAATGGTTCGGATTCATACTAGAATCTGAGGATACGATTATTGTAGCTTTTCGCGGAACACAAACAGATACAGACTGGATTATCGATTCACTCGTTAACCAAAAACCATACCCATATGCTTTAAACAGCGGAAATGTCCATAACGGCTTTCTTTCCATTTATGAATCTTGCCGAGATTCTATTATGGATATGCTCGTATCACTACCAGCCCATAAAAAACTTCTTGCAACAGGTCATAGCTTAGGCGGCGCGCTTGCCACACTACATATACTCGATGCGCGTATCAACACCGCCTTCGCACAGTACGGTCTTTATACATTTGCCTCTCCTAAAGTGGGCGATATTGCATTTCGTAATTATTATAAACTACAAGTAGCTAGTAGCTTTCGCTTCGTTAATCTATTTGATGTCGTTCCTCTTCTCCCTCCGCGCAATGTCCATTTTAATGACCAAGACTGGGAATATGCACACGTTCATCACAACATGACATTTACAAAAAACACAAAATCTATTACAAATAATCATGCCATGACAACATACAAAACATGTCTGACTTCTCATTTTTAACCAGGTAATGATTGGAAACCCTATATCCTTATACTATAATAATATATGAAGTTATTTTTGGATGAGGGGACCTTACATGCTAAAATTTATCTTTGCACTTTTTCTCATTGTAATTTTTACGTTTACAGGTTTCTTTACATTTTCATACTTTGCGACGGGAGAATATGGTGGAACAGGTATCATATATACCGCTATCCCATTTCTTTCTTAAGCAAAAAAAGAAAACCGAGCTTAAGGAGATTAAGCTCGGTTTTTAGCAATTATATTCCTCTTTTAAAAGTGAATACACTTTGTCTCCATGAATAAAAGTCCCTTCAAAAGGGACTTTCACTTAATACTGTGTAACGGCATTACCAATACTCCAAATCTCATTACTATACTGTAAAATCGTTCGATCACTCGCAAAATGACCAGACTGTGCAATATTTAAAATCGACATTTCTAGCCACTTCGTTCGGTTTTCATACGCTCTACCGACAGCTTCTTGTCTTTCCGCATATGGACCAAAATCTCGCAGAACGAAGTATTCATCATTTTGAATTACGAGAGAATCATAAATCGCTTCAAATTCAGCTCCCGAATGTGCAAAGAAACCATTCGTTAACTGATCTACTACTTTTTTAATATGCATATTGTGGTGATAATAATCACTTGCACGATATCCACCATTTTGATAGTAATGAAGAACCTCTTCCGCTGTTAAGCCAAAAATGAAACAGTTATCATCACCGACCCGGTCTTTTATTTCAACATTAGCTCCGTCTAACGTTCCGAGTGTAATCGCACCATTCATCATAAATTTCATATTCCCTGTTCCTGACGCTTCTTTACTCGCAGTTGAAATTTGCTCACTCACATCCGCAGCTGGGAATATATCTTCCGCTACAGACACTCGATAGTTTTCTAGAAAGATAACTTTCATATATTGGCTTACGTACGGATCATTATTCACTTTCCTTGCGAGTTCATTGATTAATTTAATAATTTTTTTCGCATAGTAATAGCCAGGTGATGCTTTCGCTCCAAAGATAAACGTACGCGGATAAAATGTAAAACTAGCATCCTCTTTCAAACGGTTATACAAATATAAAATATGAAGAACGTTTAATAGTTGTCGTTTGTAAGCATGTAGTCTTTTTACTTGCACATCAAAAATAGAATTAGGATCAATTGTAATCCCCATTTTATTATAAATACGCTCCGCTAAAATCTCTTTACGCTCTTGTTTTACCTCTGCAAATTTCTCTTGGAAACTCGCATCGTATTGAACTGTTTGCAGCGCTTGAAGCTTAATCGGTTCTTTCTTCCACTCTGTTCCAATCGCCTCTGAAATAAGGTTTGTCAGCTGCGGATTCGCCTTCATTAACCAACGTCTATGAGCAATTCCATTCGTTTTATTATTAAACTTATCTGGATAAAACTCATAAAACAATCGCATTTCACGTTGCTTTAAAATTTCCGTATGAATTTTTGCTACACCATTTACACTATGGCTACCGACAATTGCTAAATGAGCCATTTTCACAAGATCATGCGCAATAATCGCCATCTCTTCAATACGATGCCATTCATATGGATAACGTTCCCAAAGTTCATGACAGAAACGTTCATTAATCTCTTCAATAATCATATAAATTCTCGGTAATAACGGTTTAAAAATGTGAATTGGCCACTTCTCAAGCGCTTCTGATAACGTCGTATGATTCGTATAAGAAATCGTTTGCGATGTTATATGCCAAGCTTCTTCCCATGCTAGTTTTTCTTCATCTAATAAAATACGCATTAGTTCTGGAATCGCCAAAACTGGATGTGTATCATTAATATGAATCGCAATTTTCTCATGTAATTGACGAAGGTCACCATATCTTTCTCTATGCATACGAACGATATTTTGCAAGCTTGCTGATACGAGGAAATATTGTTGCTTCAAACGAAGTATTTTCCCCTCATCATGCGTATCATCTGGATATAAAAACTCCGATACCGCCTCTGTTTCACGCTTATATTTCAAAATATCTTTGCAATTTTGCGGGAAAGGAACTGGTTCAGCATTCCAAAGTCTGAGTGTATTTACAGTACTCGTCTCGTAACCTACTACTGGAACGTCATATGGTACTGCCATAATCACTTCTGCATTCGTATGCCTGAACTCTAAACGCCCATCAATGTATAGCGGTTCAACATTGCCGAAATAACTTACTTCTACAGCTTGATCATGCCTTCTTACTTCCCATACGTTTTCATGAAGAAGCCACTGTTCTGGAAATTCAACTTGATAACCATCAACAATTTTTTGATCAAATAAGCCGTGTTTGTAACGAATTCCACAGCCATGACCTGGTAAGTTTAAAGATGCAAGTGAATCAAGGAAACAGGCTGCTAATCGTCCAAGTCCACCATTTCCAAGACCTGCATCTGCTTCCACCTCTTCTAACTGTTGCAAAGAAATCCCAAGCTCAGAAAGTCCTTGCTCACATACATCCCTGATGCCTAAATTTAATATGTTACTCCCAAGCAAACGCCCAAGTAAAAACTCAATGGATAAGTAATACATTTGCTTTTGCTCTCCAGATCGATAACTTTCGTTCGTTGCGATCCATTGACTATTCATATACTCACGCACCATGTACCCAAGCGTATTGTATTGGTCACGAGTTGTAGAATCTTTGAAACTTTTCCCATACATCGTCTCTAACTTTTCTAGAAAAGCTGATTTGAAGCTTTCAACATGAGTAAACATTTCTTCACCACCTACATGTTATTCCATGAGACTTTTATACAATTTCTTATAAGCAAGAGCTGATTTCTCCCAGCTATAATCTTCAGTCATCGCTTGTTTTACAAGCTGCTCCCATACCGGTTTATCATGATAAAATTCAATTGCACGAAGAACCGTGTGCAACATGTCATGTGCATTAAAGTTCGTGAAACTGAAACCATTTCCTTCTCCAGTTTCTTCGTCATAAGATTGTACTGTATCATTTAATCCGCCTGTCTCTCTTACAATCGGAATTGTACCGTACGCTAATGCGATAAGTTGTCCAAGTCCACACGGTTCAAATAGTGATGGCATTAAGAATAAATCACTTCCCGCATACACTTGGTGAGCTAGTTCTTCATTAAATCCGATATACACTTTTACCTTCTCAGGATACTCGTATGCCATCCACTCAAAGAATTGTTCATATTCAGAATCACCTGATCCTAAAATAATACATTGCACATCTTCCTCCATTATTTCGCGGAATACAGTACGTACTAAATCAAGACCTTTTTGCTTCGTTAATCTCGTTACCATCGAAATAATTGGTGTATCTTCTTTTTCTGGCAAACCAAAATAACGCTGCAAAGCGCGTTTATTTTCATTCTTTTCCTCTAATGACTCTGCATCATACTGAGCAGTAATATACGAATCTGTTTCTGGATTATATACGCTCGTATCAATTCCATTTACGATGCCGCTAAGCTTACCATTATTTTTTCGTAACAACCCATCTAACTTCTCACCGAAAAACTCATATTGAATTTCCTCTTTGTATGTCGGGCTAACCGCTGTAATTTGATCAGAAGCGATAATTCCGCCCTTCATAAAGTTCACATTTCCATAAAACTCTAGCTGCTCACTATGAAAATATTCGTCACCAAGTTCTAACAAGTCGTACATCACTTCAGGAGGAAATACACCTTGGAACTGCAAGTTATGAATCGTATACACCGTTTTAATATGCTCATATAATGGATTATCTTGATACTTTTCACGTAGTAAGAAATTCACCATAGCTGTATGCCAATCGTGGCTATGAAGAACATCCACTTCGAAATCAAGATGCGGAATACACTCTAAAACTGCTTTCGAAAAATAAGAAAAACGCTCTCCGTCATCATAATGACCATATAGAGAATCTCTCTTAAAATAATATTCATTATCTATTAAGTAATACGTAATCCCGTCTTGCTCACCTTTTAAAATTCCGCAATATTGATTTCTCCACCCAAGCGGGACGTTAATTACTTTATGTAACGTACATCCATCCCTTAATTTTTGCGGAATAAGACTATAATTTGGAAGTATAATGCGAACGTCCACACCTAATTTTTTCAGCTCTTTTGGGAGCGCACCTGCTACATCAGCTAATCCTCCCGATTTAACAAATGGTACACATTCTGATACTGCAAATAAAATATTCACTTGTTGTCCCACTGCACGAAAAGCTTATACGACTTCCCTTGCAGCTTCCTCCCTTCGAGTTTTCATTTGAATGAATGCTTTAATCAGTGGAGGAAAAGCCCCCACTGATTCTTTTAAGAATAACTATTAATCGTACTGTTTTGAATGCTTCCTTTTTCTACAACATATGGCTCATCGGCGTTTCCTTTTAGTACTACACCGTCACCAATTTTCACGTCTTTATCAATAATAACACCGTCTATTATACAGTTATCTCCAATTTTGCTCTTTTGCATAATAATGCTATTACGAACAATTGAACCTTTTCCAATTTTAACAGAACGGGAGATAACACTATTTTCTACTTCTCCTTCAATAATACTGCCGTTTGCAATCATTGTATTTTTCACGGCTGCACCCTTCAGGTAACGAGTTGGTGGTTCATCTTTTACTTTCGTAAAGATCGGTGCTTCTTTCTTAAATAATTGCTTCCAAATAGCAGGCTGCAAAATTTCTAAGCTATGTTTATAGTAACTTTCAATCGAATCAATAATAGCTACATATCCTGTATGCTCATACGTAGCAATATGTAGTGATTTTCCGCGCTTTTCTCTCACTACATCAAATAAACTGTATTGCTCCACATCTTTATATGTCTCAAATAAATCTAACAATAATTGTTTCTTTAACACGTATGTTTGAAGCGAAACCCCTTCATGGCAAACTTCAGTAATATCAGCTGCCGTATGTATATGTCGCTCTAACACCGCTTGAAAATTTAATGCTGTTACGAGATGGCTATTCGTAATAACAACGTATTCTTCTCTAGCTCTTAAAAAATAATCAATATGTCTTCTAAAATGTGCAAAAGACCCAAATTCATCTTGGTCACATTGGCAATTTGGCGGGAATAAAAACAGTCCGTCTCTTTTTCTATCTAAATCCCACTGTTTTCCTGAACCAACATGGTCCATTAGTGAACGGTTTTTATGACTTGTAAAAACCGCTACACTATGAATATTAGAATTCACCATATTTGAAAGCATGAAATCAATGAGTCGATAACGGCCCCCAAATGGTAACGCCGCTAATGAACGATGCCCTGTTACTTTCTTTAAGGAAGGAAAACTTCCCGTTGCATTAATAATTCCTAACATTTTTTCTCCCATTCATTTCATCCCCCTTTTCTATTTCCCTTCAGCAATGAGTACAACATCGTCGACATTTTTTTCTGGACGAATAATTGTTCCATCTTCAATAACCATTTCCGATCCAACAATCGCTCTTTCAATCACAACATTTTTACCAATCTTCGCTCCTGGCATAACGACAGAATCAATAACCATACTACCTTCTTCCACCGTCACCCCTTGGAATAATACAGAATGCTTCACGTCCCCTTCAATGACACATCCTTCGTTAATAAGTGATTCTTCTACTTTTGCCTTTTCTGCAATATATTGAGGTGGCTCATTTGGATTCACAGAATAAATACGCCAATTACGATCGTTTAAATTCAGCGATGTTTCATCGCGAAGTAAATCCATATTCGCTTCCCATAAGCTTTTCACCGTTCCAACATCTTTCCAATATCCTTCAAACGGATACGCCATCAGCTTTTTCCCTTCATCTAACAAAAGCGGAAGTACATCTTTTCCGAAATCATTACTAGATTCAGGATTCCTTGCATCCATCTCTAAATACTCTTTCAAAATTGCCCAGTTAAAAATATAAATTCCCATTGATGCAAGATTACTTCTTGGAAATTGCGGTTTCTCTTCAAATTCAACAATCTCCATCTCTTCGTTCGTATTCATAATACCGAAGCGACTCGCTTCATCCCACGGCACTTCAATAACAGAAATCGAAACGTCCGCTTCTTTCTCAATATGGTAATCTAGCATTTTACTGTAATCCATTTTATAAATATGATCGCCTGATAAAATCAGAACATACTCTGGTTCATATTGACTTAAATAGTTTAAGTTTTGATAAATGGCACTTGCTGTACCTGTGTACCACTTCACACCTGAAGACTCCGCATAAGGAGGTAACACTGTGACTCCACCGCTTACTCGGTCTAAATCCCAAGCATTGCCGATTCCGATATAATTATGAAGTTCGAGTGGTTGATATTGCGTCAAAATCCCAACCGTTTCAATACCAGAATTCGCACAGTTACTTAGCGTAAAGTCAATAATGCGATATTTACCACCAAATGGAACAGCTGGCTTGGCTAAATTTTTTGTTAATGCACTTAATCGACTACCTTTTCCCCCTGCTAGTAACATTGCTACGCACTTTTGCTTTTGAGCCATCTTGTTTTTTGCTCCCCTTTCTCGTCTTCACTGGTCGTAATATGGATACGCCAAATGGTGGAATTGTAATTTCTACATGTGCCGCTTGATTATGATACGGTTCTTGAATCGTCTTGAGACGTTTCCTATTCACTTGCCCCGATCCGCCATATTGCTCAGCATCACTGTTTAAAACCTCGTTATAATACTCAAAATCTGGCAAACCTACTTTATAGTTTTCATATGTAGCTTTCGTAAAATTACATACGACAACTAACGCATCTTCTTGTTTATCCCCTTGGCGGATAAACGAGAAAATACTTTGCTCATGATTATTAGCATCTATCCACTGAAATCCTTCAGGTGAATGGTCAAGCTGCCAAAGTGGTTTGGAGCGCTTATACAATGCTATGAGCTCTTTAAAGTAATCATGCATATAACGATGCATTTCAAAATCATGTAAATTCCAATCTAAATCTTCAAGGTCTTTCCACTCATCAAACTGCCCGAATTCTCCACCCATAAAGAGCAATTTCTTACCTGGGTGAGTAAAGAAATATCCATATAATAAACGAAGTTGAGCAAACTTATCCCAGTAATCTCCTGGCATTTTATTTAATAACGACTTTTTCCCATGAACGACTTCATCATGAGAAAGCGGTAATATGAAATTTTCAGAGTAAGCATATATTAAAGAGAACGTCATTTTCTCATGAATATACTTCCTATACTCAGGCGCACACTCCATATATTTCAGCACATCATTCATCCAGCCCATATTCCATTTGTAATTGAACCCAAGCCCACCTTCATACGTTGGAGCTGTTACAAGTGGCCAAGCTGTTGAATCTTCTGCTGTCATAAGAAAATCTTCATCTTCTGCAAACACCGCTTCATTTAACTCTCGTAAAAATGAAACAGCGTGCTCATTACTTTGTTCTTGTCCTTCTTTATTCCAGTACAGCATATTCGCAACTGCATCCACCCTGAAACCGTCAATGTGGAAATACTTCATCCAAAATAACGCATTTGAAATTAAGAAATTACGTACTTCCCTCTTCCCTAAATCAAAATTAACAGTTCCCCATACTAGGTTCTCTTGTACATCTATATCTTTATATTCATAAGTCGGTGTCCCATCAAACAAATATAAACCGTGAGCATCTTTACAAAAATGCCCCGGCACCCAATCTAAAATGACACCGATTCCATATTTATGACATTCATCGACAAAATACATCAAATCATGTGGCGTGCCAAATCTACTTGTCGCTGCATAATATCCCGTCCCTTGATATCCCCAAGAACGATCATATGGATGCTCAACAAGCGGCATAATTTCAATATGTGTAAATTGATGTTCCACCACATACGGAATGAGCTCCTCGGCCATTTCTCTATAAGAATACAGAGCGCCATCTTCTTTCTTTTTCCAAGAACCGAAATGTAATTCATAAACTGTCATCGCTTCTTTATAAATCGATTTTTTCTTTCTCTTACGAATCCAGTTTTTATCATTCCATTCATATCCCTCTATATCAAAAACTACAGATGCCGTATTTGGTCTTACTTCTGCATATACTGCGTAAGGATCTGCTTTTAAAATAACGTCACCATCCATCGTTTCAATCGCATACTTATATATCTCATTCTCTTCAATATGCGGTACAAACAAGGACCAAATCCCCTCTTCTGTCACTTGTAGCATCTTATGTTGCTCATAATCCCATTCATTAAAATCTCCAACAACACTCATTGCTTTCGCATGAGGAGCCCATACTGTGAATCGTACACCTCGCATCCCATCTTCCGTCACAATATGTGCCCCAAAGATGTTATAACTGTCATAGTACTTTTCTGTATGAAACTCATCTCGTTTCACTTCTTCACAATTTATTACATCCAATATGTTCACCTCACTAAGATGACAGAATTTTTTATACTTTACCAATTCTGCGAAAAACTGAAATATCCTTGTTATTTTTAAAAAAACATTCGTTTTTTTCTTTAATTTCGCTTAAAATATTCAAATTTACTGTGTAAAATATCGAATTTTGACGAATATTCATTGTAAACGCTTTATTACCTACTAGTCTTTCATCCTATTATTTATTTCTCAACCTTTATTTCATTAGAGTTATCCTATTTTACCCGCTATTTATCACTTAAAATCGTAACAAAATAATCTGTCATAAAAAAATGTTTCTCAACATTTTTTGTCACAATTTTATTGAAATGGAAAATTCATAAGCATATACTTGTTCTCAATAAAGAACGTTGAACTGTCGCAAATATAATTCATACTGAAACACTATGTTTACTCTATCCATGCTCCAGGCGAAAGTTCGATAAAAAATTAAATTAGGGGGCTTTCTTATGTCATTAAAACAAAAAGTTGGAATGGGAGTTGTCACAGCTTCACTTGGCTTATCCCTTACATTTGGCGGTGTATTCGCCTATTTCAGTGATTCTGAAACATCTAGTAACTCATTTCAAGCTGGTACACTAGATCTTTCTATTAACCCAAGCGTAATTGTTAATGTGAAAGATTTAAAACCAGGTGATTTGATTGAAAGAAATTTCAAGCTTGAAAACAAAGGAACATTAGATATTGCAAAAGTAGCACTTGAAACATCCTATGAGGTAACAGATGCAAAGCAAAATAATGATGGTGAAGATTTAGGTGATCACATCACCGTCAAATTTTTAGTGAATGATGGAAAGCCATCTAATCCAAACGATGATCATGAAATTTTGTGGGAAACAAAACTATCAGAATTAAAAACTATGAAACCGGAGGATGTAGCTACTTCTCTAGAACGTCATAACTTAATAGATGGTATTAAGTCTGGTGACACAGATTATTTACACGTTCTCTTCTCCTTTGAAGATAACGACCAAGATCAAAATAAATTCCAGGGTGATTCCTTACAACTAAACTGGACATTCCATGCAGAGCAAACACCAGGCGTGGAGAAATAATTTTTAAAATATAAATTATCGGAGGCCTATACATGAAAAAGAAAAATCGTTTTGTTACCGGAATTGTAACGGCTGGTGTTCTATTTTCAACTGCCCTTCCGTTCAATGTACTTGCTGAAAACCCTATTAACCAAATTGACTCTTCAAACGCCCAGTCTTTACTATCAAAACTTTCTAAAGAACAGCGCCAGGCATTACAAACGTTAGATGCCAATCCTGGTTTTACTATTTCGCCCGATATTAATACGAGTAGTTCTGAACCAGTAAATATCATTGTAGAATTTCAAACTGCTCCAGTAAAGATTAATGAATTAAAACAAAAAGAAAAAGGGTTACAAGCTGCTCCTGAAAATATAAAGGCACGTATTGATCAAGAACATGAGGAATTCCAAAAAGGACTCAAACGTCTTTATCAATTTAGCCCATCAGTAAAATCAGGGAATTTCCAGTCTATACAAATTAAACGTTCTTATAAGCATGCTATAAATGGTGTTGCGCTGACATTACCTGCAAATACAGTGGAAGAATTGTTACGAATTGGCGTTGTAAAACGTATTTGGAAAGATTACGAAGTGAAATTAAATTTACCAAAACAAGCGGAGCAAAAAGCACCTCAAAAACTAACAGATAGCATTCCGCAAATTGGGGTAGATAAGTTACATAGCGAGGCCATTACTGGAAAAGGAATTAAAGTTGGTGTATTAGATACAGGTATTGATTACAATCACCCTGACTTAAAAGACGTGTATAAAGGCTATCGCGCAAAACCGGGTGAAGATTCTAGTAAGGTAGACCCAAACTCCGTAAAAGGTTGGGACTTTATTAATAACGATGCAGATCCGATGGAAACAACTTATACAGAGTGGCAACAATCTGGCGCTCCTGAATTTGATGATCGTGGTTCTTCCTTCTATACTGCGCATGGTACTCACGTAGCAGGTATCGTTTCTGCCCAAAAGAAAAACAAATCAGATTCCGCAGTAAAAGGTGTTGCACCTGACATTGAACTGTATAACTATCGTGTACTCGGTCCTTATGGAAGCGGCGATAGTTCTGGTATTATTGCTGCAATCGATAAATCTATTTCTGACGGTATGAACGTCATTAACTTATCGTTAGGTGACGATAGCAACAATCCGCTTGACCCAACGTCTATCGCTGTTAATAACGCAATGCTTTCGGGCGTTGTTACAGTCGTTGCTGCTGGGAACTCTGGTCCAAATCCAGCGACACTCGGATCACCTGGTGCTTCTCCATTTGCTATTACAGTTGGAGCAAGTGATAGCTCTATTTCATTACCGAAACTATCTGGTCATGCTGGGCAATTACAATTCCCTAACCTAATTTTATTTGGCAAAAACTTCACTGATAAAATAGAGGATTTCAAAGGACAATCCCTCCCTATTGAATCTGTAGGAATCGGTACTCCTGACGAGTTTAGTAAAAAGGATGTAAAAGGAAAAATCGCTCTCGTTACACGTGGTACAATCTCGTTTGATGAAAAAATCGCAAATGCGAAACAAGCTGGTGCAAAAGCAGTTATTATTTATAACAATGTGGATGGAGAAATCCCTTACTACATTGGCGAAAGTACAAAATACATTCCAGCATTCCGCCTAACGAAAGAAGATGGCGAAAAACTAAAAGCTCAAATTGAACAAGGCAAAACATCCTTAACTTTCGATGAAATCAATTACATTCAAACAGAAGGCGATCATCTTGCAGACTTTAGCTCACGCGGCCCTGTTACATCAAATGATGATATTAAACCTGATATTACAGCGCCTGGTGTTGCGGTACTTTCAACAGTACCTGAATATATTAACGACCCGCAAGAAGGTGAAAACTACGATGTTTCCTATGAACGTATGCAAGGAACATCCATGGCATCTCCTCATATCGCTGGCGTTGCTGCTCTTATTTTGCAAGAACACCCAGAATACTCTCCATTCGATGTAAAGGCATCTCTTATGAACACAGCTGATGATTTAAAAGAAAAGTATTCCGTATATGAAGTTGGAGCTGGACGAGTAGATGCTTATAACTCTGTTCACACGGAAACAAGTTTTAAAGTGTTAGATACGACAAAAACAATTGTCAATGATGAAGTGATTGAAGTACCAGAAGAAACTGGATCCATTGCATTCGGTAAATACTATCAAAAAGACGGGGAATCAATTGAACAAAAACGAAAAATTAAAATTGAAAACCGCAATAAACAAGAGAAGAAAGAATTTAAAACAGAAATTTCTTATACACCAGCTTCTTCTGCTATTAACGACGCTACCGCAAACGGTGTAAAAATTTCTACTTCTGAAACAATTACGATTGATGCTGGTAAATCAGATGAAATTGAAGCAAAAATTAATATTCCAGCTGGTGCAAAGCAAGGCCGATATGAAGGATATATTCATATTACAAATACAAAAAATAAAGAAGAAACGTATCAAATACCATTCTCTATTCGTGTGTCAGAGCCTGGTATTGAAAATGCACTATTATCAAGAAAAACAATCTCAACTGATACATCTACATTCAATCCATACCGTGAATCATATGTTCACGGGGCGTTCCAATTAAACAGCGAACTTGAAACGTTAGATCTTATCGTGAAAGACTCAAAAACAAATAAAGCGCTCGGCTTCATCGGAACATTAAACACGAGTGGACTAAAAACGGATGTGTATTACTACTTAGATTCATTCTTTAACGGCAGAGTGTATCCTTTTACAAATGATCCTGCAAAACCAATTGGTGATGAGAAAATCGACTTACCTGAAGGAGATTACACAATTGAATTTGTTGGCTATGATAAAGCCGGGAAGGCACGTGTGAAAGGCGATTACGTCGTAATTGATAATACACCACCAGAAGTGAAATTAACTGGATTACAGCCTGGTATTTATGAATTAAATGAAGAAAACTACACAGTAGAAGACGGTAAAAAAGCACTATGGATTAAAGGAAATGTATATGATTCTAACGTTGACTACTTAAGAGGAAAAGGATTAAACATTACGCAAGAAGCGAACGGTGTTATGTACTATGATTACTCTCCATACTTGCATAAGTTTTTACCTATTAATGCAAATGGTGACTTTAAAGTTGGCATTACTCCTGAATCCTTTAAAGTGGAAGGACCAATGAACACAGGCGTATATATTTTCGATTATGCAACTGCAGGCCCTGACTACCCGAGCGGTGTAAATAACTATTGGTTTATCCCGCAAGGTGCTCAATATGCGAAAGCTAGCTATGATAAAAAAGAATTATATAAAAATGATGAATTCACTCTGACATTAAACGCGAAGCACGTAAAACAATTTGTTGCCGGAGAATTTAACGTGAAGTTCCTAGAGAAAAACTTCAAATTTGCAAATGCAAAATTGAATCCTGCTTTTGAAAAGCTCCTTTCTGAAAAAGGTGTAACGGCAAAAGTGAATGAACCTAAATTAGAAGAAGGTTCTGTTACAGTAGGCGGGGCTATCGATGATAAAAACTTCGCCGGATTAGATGGTGATTTCCCGTTCATTGATGTAACTTTCAAAGTAGAGAATGATGAGTTTTATGAAGCAAATGCTCAATTAGATTTACCAGTGTTCGCTTACTGGAAGCAAGGTCAATCAGAGCCAAACAGAATGCGTGTACTTCAAGATCAAACATTCTCAGTTATGTCTTTAAACTCACTCGTAGAAGGCAATATTAAACCTGGTGCATTCTTAAATGAACGTGGCTATTTAGATGGAAAATTCGATTATACAAAGCTTGGCGTAAAAGTATATGCAACAGATTCTTATCGTCATAAGTTTGAAGGCTCACTTGATAAATACGGTTACTTCAAATTGAATGGACTTCCTGTTAATAAACGTGATTATAACCTATACGTGGAGGTTCCAGGACATTTAACAAGCCGACTAACTACAAAACTAGGTACTGAAAAAGATGGTAAGCTGCTTGGTCAATATTATTATGCACGACCTGATGAAAATCTTGCCGGTGATGTAAATGGAGATAAAGTAATTGATATAAAAGATGCTGAAATTATCGCTAGCAACTATGGTAAAAAAGGACTATCAGTGAAAGACGGCGACCTCAATAAAGATGGCATTGTCGACGAAAAAGATATTCGTTTCGTTGAAAAGAACTTCTTGAAAAAAGGTCCAGATGCATCTAAATCACAAACGCCTGTTGAAAAATCAAAAAGCGGTACACTTGCAGATATTTTAAAGAAATTAGGATTAACGCCTAAAAAATAGTAATAAAGAGCACTCTACATAAAAGTAGAGTGCTCTTTTCTATAAACGACCCTTATCCAGCAAAAGGGGTATATTGGGGATATACAAGGGAAACCGGAAAAGGAATTTATATTAAGTTATATAAAAACTCAGAGGTAGGAAGCAGTTTCCCGCCTCTGAATTATTTAGCAATTATTATAGTACTGGTGCCATTGTTTCTTTTAATACTTTTACAGAATGAGCGAATTTCGCTTTTTCTTCTTCATTTAGCTCAAGTTCTACGATTTCACGTACACCTTCGCGGTTAATAACAGCTGGAACACCTACGAAAGCATCTTTCTCACCATATTGACCTTCAAGGTATGCCGATACAGTTAATACGCTGTTCTCGTTGCTTAAGATTGCTTTAGTTACACGAAGTAGTGACATACCGATTCCGTAGTAAGTTGCACCTTTACGTTCGATGATATGATAAGCTGCATCGCGTACATTTTCGAAGATTTTATCTAAGTCCTCTTGATTGTACTGCTCGTTGTTAGCTAAGATTGTTTCTAGTTTTTGTACACCTACAGTAGCATGGCTCCATACTGGAAGTTCAGTGTCACCGTGCTCACCAACGATGTAAGCATGAACGTTACGTGGATCTACATCTAAGTAGTCACCTAACATGTAACGGAAACGAGCAGAGTCTAAAGTAGTACCAGAACCGATTACGCGCTCTTTTGGTAATCCAGATTCTTTCCAAGTTACGTAAGTTAAAATGTCAACTGGGTTTGTTGCGATTAAGAAGATTCCATCGAATCCGCTATCCATAATGCCGCGAACGATTTGTTTAAAGATCTTTGTATTTTTCTCAACTAAGTCTAAACGAGTTTCACCTGGCTTTTGTGGTAATCCAGCAGTGATAACAACTAAATCTGCATCTTTACAATCTGCATAGCTACCGCTCCAAACTTTTGTTGGTGATGGAGAGAATGGTACCGCATGGCTTAAGTCCATTGCTTCCCCTTCTGCTTTTGCTTCATTAACATCTACTAATACGAATTCTTCAGCTACACCTTGGTTGATCATTGAGTAAGCGTAACTACAACCTACAGCTCCTGTTCCTACTAATACTACACGATTGATACCTTTTTTCATGTTAATTTCCCCTCTCTATTGTTCACATATATTTTTTTATGATTGTTTAAGTAATTAATTAAAATACTAATTTAATGTTGTTTAACTTCTTTACATTCATATTGTAGCACGTATCATTGTGAATTACTTCACAAATTATGACCTATTTGTGAACTTTTTCACATAGAGTGTAAAGTTGATGGAATAGGTGTGGAATCCATTTCAATGGAGGCGTTTTCTTTAGATTGTGAAAGGGTTTTTCTTACGTTTTTGTCGGTAAGTGCAATTATATCGGCGATTTTTGCAATAGATCGATTCACCGACAAAACTCGAAAATGATAATAGCCTAAAAAACGCCATCCTTTCTGTATATTTCTACAAAAAGAATAGCGTTTTTTGATTATATAGATACAAATTTATCTTAGCTGGATAGCGATGTTTTTCCATATACGTCAAATTAACATACCATTACTTATTAACAGTCAATAGACATGGAAACCTAGCAAGGCTCTTCAATTATTGTAGCAACACAGTCGTTTTTAAATCTTCAGCACCTCCATTTTTTAAAGTATCATTTTGACCACTAAGATAAGCAGGTTTAATTGTTAAGAATTTTGGAGGATTATCCATTGGTGGAAGAGCTAAAACAATATGGTGTCCATATAGTCCCGTGCTACCAACTTGCAAGCTGACTCCTTCGTAGACTTTTCCTTTATCATCAGTGACAGTATAATCAAGTGCTGGCCAACTATCATTAGCTTCCATTTCTTTTGGATAATCGAAGGTCAAATCAATCCTCGTTGAAAGTGAAGAAAAGGCAACTTGATCTACTGTTAATGCATAGAGATTATCTTTCGTTAATGTTTTTATATTAGGAGTAAATTTACGAATCTCACCTTCAACTTTTGTAAGAGGAAATGCTACGTTCCATGTTCCTGTTTGTCCAAATAAATCTTTCCCATGGACGGAAACATCAATTTTATCACCAAATTCACCGTAATTAGCCAGAGTGAATTCATGCTGCTCGATAATGGTGTTTCGTCCTTTTGACTTCTGTGAAGTAGAACCAATCGCAGCCCTAACTTCTTTCCCATTAATGGTTACATAACTAAATCCAGCTTTCTCTTCATTGCTATTGGAAATAGTATTTTCTCCTTTGTATTCCACCGTAATCACTAAACGTCCGCCATCGTAAACAGCTTCTTTCACATTCATCGTTAAGCCACTATGGTTATCTTGTCTTTCAATGGATGTAGCAAGCTCATCCTTTTCAATTTTATCAGAAGCAATATCATTAAATTGTGCATAAATGGAGCCTATAACTGGAACACTCGATAATGTCTTTGCCATAGTAGGAGAAATGAATCCAAAACCTAAGAGAGAAACACATATTCCACAAGCAACAAGACTAGAATACTTGATTGTTTTTTTTCTACGGTATTGATTTTTCTTAGCTTGAAGCATGGCTGTTTTTTCTCTTTGAATTAACCGGTCTTCTGGAATAGGAATATCATTGATATGGTGATTAAATTCTTCTTTATTCATAACTATATCCCTCCTTTAAAATGGGGTGTAAGGCTTGCTTTGCTCGATGTAATTGAGACTTTACCGTTCCTTCTGGAGAATTAAGAACCTCAGCAATTTCCTTAATAGATAAATCGTGATAATACCTTAATAAAATAATTGTTTTGTAAGTAGGATCTAAGAAATTAAATGCTTCGGTTAAATCTAATGATTGTTCTAATTTATTCATGCTCTCTTCTGTACATAAATTAGAAAATATTTCATCATTCGCAACAAATTGTCTAGAGGCTTTTCTTATAAAATCAATGGATTTAAAAACAAGAATTTTGGTAATCCAACTTTGAAATTTCTCCGGCTTTTTTAATTTTCTCAATGAAAGATATGCTTCATAAATTGTTTCTTGGTATATATCCAGTGCATCTTGTTCATTTCTTACATAAGAATAGGCTGTTCGATATAATTTCGGGCGAACAAAAGTGATAAGTTGTTCAAATGCTTGATCATTTCCTTTTGTTGCTTGTTTTACTAGATAGGCTATGTCCATTTTATTTCTTCCTCCCTTTACTAATATAGTCGAATGAGAGAATAAAAAGGTTGCAAAAATAAGTGCATATATATAAATCTCCTACAACTTATTACAATGATTAATATCCAGCATTAAAGAAAAGACACCAGAAATCCATAAAAAAAAGCAGACTACTCAAAGTCCACTTTTACACAACAAAAAAGAGATAGCAGATTATGCTATCTCTTTTAGTATGACCCGTACGGGATTCGAACCCGTGTTACCGCCGTGAAAGGGCGGTGTCTTAACCACTTGACCAACGGGCCAATTCTGGCAGAGAAGAAGGGATTCGAACCCTCGCACCGCGTTCGCGATCTACTCCCTTAGCAGGGGAGCCCCTTGAGCCACTTGGGTACTTCTCTATAATATGGCTCCGCAGGTAGGACTCGAACCTACGACCGATCGGTTAACAGCCGATAGCTCTACCACTGAGCTACTGCGGAATAATTATGGTGGGCCTAAATGGACTCGAACCATCGACCTCACGCTTATCAGGCGTGCGCTCTAACCAGCTGAGCTATAGGCCCATAATTGAAAAGCGGGTGAAGAGAATCGAACTCTCGACCAGAGCTTGGAAGGCTCTTGTTTTACCACTAAACTACACCCGCATTAAATTGTAAATGGTGAGCCATGAAGGATTCGAACCTTCGACCCTCTGATTAAAAGTCAGATGCTCTACCAACTGAGCTAATGGCTCATTTTGAAAGTGGTGCCGACTAGAGGACTTGAACCCCCAACCTACTGATTACAAGTCAGTTGCTCTACCAGTTGAGCTAAGTCGGCTTGCGACTTCAAAATGGTGGCTCGGGACGGAATCGAACCGCCGACACGAGGATTTTCAGTCCTCTGCTCTACCGACTGAGCTACCGAGCCTTTATGTAAAAAAATGGCGGTCCCGACCGGGGTCGAACCGGCGATCTCCTGCGTGACAGGCAGGCATGTTAACCACTACACCACGGGACCATTTGGTTGCGGGGACAGGATTTGAACCTGCGACCTTCGGGTTATGAGCCCGACGAGCTACCGTGCTGCTCCACCCCGCGATGATAAAATATTTAATTTAGAAAAAAATGGAGGAGGTAGAGGGATTCGAACCCCCGCGCGACTCTCGCCGCCTGTCGGTTTTCAAGACCGATCCCTTCAGCCGAACTTGGGTATACCTCCGAGATATAAAGCTTTAGTGGTGGACCTTGTAGGACTCGAACCTACGACCGGACGGTTATGAGCCGTCTGCTCTAACCAGCTGAGCTAAAGGTCCTTTATGGTAGCGGCGGAGGGGATCGAACCCCCGACCTCACGGGTATGAACCGTACGCTCTAGCCAGCTGAGCTACACCGCCATAAATGAAATTTAAATAAGTGGAGCCTAGCGGGATCGAACCGCTGACCTCCTGCGTGCAAGGCAGGCGCTCTCCCAGCTGAGCTAAGGCCCCGTGTTTTTGGAAAATCGGGAAGACAGGATTTGAACCTGCGACCCCCTGGTCCCAAACCAGGTGCTCTACCAAGCTGAGCCACTTCCCGTTAATAAAAGCGCGCCCGAGAGGAGTCGAACCCCTAACCTCTTGATCCGTAGTCAAACGCTCTATCCAATTGAGCTACGGGCGCATATGGTGCCGAGGGCGGGGGTCGAACCCGCACGGTGGTCACCCACCGCAGGATTTTAAGTCCTGTGCGTCTGCCTGTTCCGCCACCCCGGCATGTCATATTGAAAATTGGAGCGGAAGACGGGATTCGAACCCGCGACCCCAACCTTGGCAAGGTTGTATTCTACCACTGAACTACTTCCGCAAGACATGTATGAGTTATTTTATTAAAAGTGCGGGTGAAGGGAGTCGAACCCCCACGCCAAAGGCGCTAGATCCTAAGTCTAGTGCGTCTGCCAGTTCCGCCACACCCGCATATTGATTTTTAAAGAAAAATGGGGCGACTGATGGGAATCGAACCCACGAATGCCGGAGCCACAATCCGGTGCGTTAACCACTTCGCCACAACCGCCATGATTTTCTGGTGCCGACTAGAGGACTTGAACCCCCAACCTACTGATTACAAGTCAGTTGCTCTACCAATTGAGCTAAGTCGGCTAAATGGTGGAGGATGACGGGATCGAACCGCCGACCCCCTGCTTGTAAGGCAGGTGCTCTCCCAGCTGAGCTAATCCTCCATTTGCCTGGCAACGTCCTACTCTCACAGGGACAAGGTCCCAACTACCATCGGCGCTAGAGAGCTTAACTTCCGTGTTCGGTATGGGAACGGGTGTGACCTCTCTGCCATCATTACCAGACTGTATTCATTTAAGACAAGAATCATTGTAACTTATTTCATATTTATGGTTAACTCGA